>JAXDOA010000252.1:0-13616 GCA_034669125.1 Hyphomicrobiales bacterium | reverse complement strand
GCGCCGCCATTCCCGACACGTTGGTCTAAAGCGAATTCTTCGCACACGAAGCGGGCGCCTTCACCAGTGCCGGGAAGGCGCGCCCCGGCAAGCTCGAGCACGCCAGCGGCGGCACGCTGTTCCTCGACGAGATCGACAGCATGCCGCTGGCGACGCAGGGCAAGCTGTTGCGTGTGCTGCAGGAGCGCTCGGTTGAGCGGCTCGGCTCCAACCAAAGTACGACGGTCGATCTGCGCGCCATCGCGGCGAGCAAGATCGATCTGCGCAAGGCGAGCGATGAGGGCCGCTTTCGCAGCGACCTTTATTACCGGCTCTCGGTAGTCGAGCTGGTCGTGCCGCCGCTGCGCGAGCGCAAGGAGGACATCCCGCTTCTGTTCACTTATTTTGCATCGTCCGCCGCCGAGGCCCATCGCCGCGAATTGCGCCCGGTGTCCGCCGCGACGATGAGCATGCTGATGGCGCAAAACTGGCCCGGCAATGTGCGCGAGCTGCGCAACGCCGCCGAACGTCATGCGCTCGGACTCGGCGGCTTCGCGGCGCAGCCGGCAGGGGAGACAAAGCTCTCCCTCGCCGAGCAGGTCGATGCATTCGAGCGCGCGTTGATCGAACGCTCGCTCGCGGAAGCCGGCGGCAGGATCAGCAGCGTGATGGAGCAGCTGGATATTCCCCGCCGCACGCTGAGCGAAAAGATGACCAGGTTCGGACTGGACCGGCAGCGCTATGTCGATCAGGACCGGCCGAATTCCGCACATGAAGTCGAGGCGGTTGGCGGAAAGCCGCCGAAGCGTTGATCCACCCCGCTCTCTCTGCAGCTAACACCCTGTTTTTATTGGTATCTTTTACCGGCCCCGATCTCACCTTTGGCACGCGAGTTGCTCAGACCTTGGCGCCGAGGACGCGTGGGGATTCAAAAAAGTGGCGGCGTTCAGCCCGCCTTCCCTCGCGGCGGGGTCGGGGCGTCTGAGTTGGGTGCGGATCATTATGGATTGCACGGGCCATGCATGTCGCCCGCAATGCTGCGCGCCCGCTTTGGCCGTGCGGTGCGCCTTGTCCTATGCGGACTCTCGCTGATGCTGACCGGTTGCGCGGTCGGACCAGACTTTCAGGTGCCGGCATTGCCGGTGCTGAAAGGATTTCTCCCGGGGCAAGGCGATCGCGTGCCGGGCAGCACTGTGGTGCGCGGCGCCGATATTCCGGCGCGCTGGTGGGAGGCGTTTCGCTCGCCCCAATTGAATCGGCTGATCGAGGACGCCATCCAGAACAATCCGGATCTACAAGCCGCCGAAGCCGCGGTGCGCGCCGCGCAGGCCAATGCGTCGGCGCTGCGCGGTACGCTGTTCCCGGTGGTCGCGGCTTCGTTCGATGCGAGCCGGCAGATGATCCCGGGTCGGACGCTCACCTCGAACGCGGCGTCGGGCGCGGACACCTACAGCCTGCACACCGCGCAGGTGAGCGTCTCGTTCGTGCCGGACGTGTTCGGCGGAACCCGGCGCGCAATCGAATCGGCCGAAGCGCAGGCGGAGGCTCAGTCGTTTCAGCGCGAGGCCGTCTACATCACGCTCGCGTCGAATATCGCGCTTGCGGCGATCCAGGAGGCGTCGCTGCGCGGCCAGATCGCGGCGACGCGGCGCCTCATCGATATCCAGACACAGTTGCTCGACATCCTGCGGCGGCAGAACGACCGCGGCCAGATCGCGTTGCCCGACGTGGTGGCGCAGGAGACCGCGGTGGCGCAGGCGCGCCTGCTGCTGCCGCCGCTGGAAAAGCAGCTTGCCCAGCAGCGCAATCTGCTTGCGACGCTGACCGGGCGTTTTGCGAGCGAAGGACTGCCGGCGGGTTTCGAGCTGCAAAACTTCCGCCTCCAGCGAAAGCTGCCTCTTAGCCTGCCGGCAGACCTCGTGCGCCAGCGCCCCGACGTGCGCGTGGCGGAGGCGAACCTGCATGCGGCGAATGCGCAGATCGGCGTCGCGATCGCGAATCGCCTGCCGCAGATCACGCTCACCGGCAATGCCGGCAGCAGCGCCGACTCGATCGCGCGCCTGTTCTCGCCGGGAACGCTGTTCTGGACCGTCGCCGGAAACGCGGCGCAGACCGTGTTCGATGCCGGAAGCCGTTACTTCAAGCAGAAGGCCGCCGAGGAGACGACCGCACAGGCCGCCGCACAGTACCGCAGCACGGTGCTCGTCGCGTTCCAGAACGTTGCCGACGTGTTGCGCGCGCTGCAATCGGACGAACGCGCGATCGCCGCCGCCATCGCGGCCGAACAATCGGCCAACCGCAATATCGAGCTGGTGCGCCGTCAGGTCGAGCAAGGCCAGGTTTCGAGTCCCGTCCTGCTCATCGCCCAGCAGGCCTATCTCCAGACATCGCTTGCCCGCGTGCAGGCGCAGGCTGCCCGCCTCGCCGACACCGTCGCGCTTTTTCAGGCCCTCGGCGGCGGCTGGTGGAACCGAATTCCGAAGGAGACTGCAAGTCAATGAGCGTGATTGTGAACGCGCGCGTGTTTGCAAGCGCCGGCCTGCTGGCCATCGTCGCAGGCTGCGCATTGCTGTTGACCGCGCCACCCCTTGTCGCCACCGACATCACGACCGCCAATATCGAACCCGCAAAAGCGCCGAAGAGCCTGGATAGCGTGCGGGTCGGTGTCGACCAGTTGCATCAGCTTGGCATTGTGCCGGTCGTGACGGACCAGTTCCGCATTCAGAAGCCAGCCATCGGCCAGATCGCCTTCAATGAGGATGCCAGCACCGTCGTGCACACGCCGTTCTCCGGCCGCGTGACCCGCCTGATCGCCAGGATGGGCGACGACGTGAAGCGCGGCGATCCGCTGTTCGAGATCGACAGCCCGGAGGTCGTGCAGGCGCAGACCGACCTGATCGCCGCGCTGCATGGGCTGGAAAAATCGAAATCGCAGCTTGCGCTCGCCAAGCGCGTGCTCGACCGCCAGACCAGCCTGATGGCCGACAAGGCAACGGCGATGCGCGAAGTGGATCAGGCGCGCAACGATTATGCCATCGCCGAATCCGACCTCGCGACCGCACAGGGCACCGTGATGGCGGCACGCAATCGCCTGCGCGTGATCGTCGGCCGTGACCGCGGAGAGGTCGAGCGGGTCGAGCGTGAGCGCAGCGTCAACCCGCTCATCACCATCAATGCACCGATCGACGGCACGGTGATCGCGCGCAAGGTCGGCCCCGGACAGTACGTGCGCAGCGACGCCGGCGATCCGCTTTATTCCATTGCCGATCTTTCGGTGATGTGGCTCAAGGCGAACGTGCCGGAGGCCGACATTGCTCATGTGCGAGTCGGGCAGGAGATCGAGGTGCGGGTCACCGCAGTTCCCGACCGCGTGTTCAAGGCGCGCATCAGCGCGATCGGCGCCGCCTCGGATACAGCGACGCGGCGGGTCGTGGTGCGCTCCGAAATTCCCAACCCCGACCGCGCGCTCAAGTCGGACATGTTCGCGAGCTTCAGGATCACGATCGGCGGCGGCGAGCCCGCTCCGGTCGTACCGATCGAGGCGGTGATCCGTGACGGCGATCAGGCGGCCGTGTGGGTGGTCCGCGAGCCGATGCTGTTCCATCGCCGCAAGGTCAAGCTCGGTCTGGAGCGGGACGGCCGCGTGCAGGTGCTCGAGGGCATCGACCCGGGCGAAAATGTCGTCGGGCGCGGCGCCGTCTTCATCGACAACGAGTCGCGCAGTTGACCGAGCGAACCAGCCCGCCCGATGTTGCGTAATCTGATCGCACTGTGCCTTGCCCGGCGGCCGCTGGTGCTGATCGCCTTCGCGGCCTTCCTTGGGCTCGGCTATGCGGCATTCACCACGCTCAACATCGAGGCTTATCCGGATCCGGCGCCGCCAATCATCGAGTTGATCGCGCAGTGGCCCGGCCAGTCGCCCGAGGAGGTCGAGCGCTACGTCACGATTCCGATCGAGATCGCGGTCTCCTCGACGCCGGGCTTGAAATACCTGCGCTCCAACACGGTCTATGCGCTCGGCTTCATCCGGCTGCAGTTCGAGTATGGGCGCGACTATTACTTCGCGCGCCAGCAGACGCTCAATCGCCTGAAGGACGCCACTCTGCCGAGCGGCGTGACGCCGGTGATCTCGCCTGCCGGCGGCATCAGCGAGATCATGCGCTACCAGCTCAAAGGGCCGCCGAACATCTCGCTCACCGAACTGAAGACGTTGCAGGACTGGGTGGTCGAGCGCCGTTTGCGCACCGTTCCGGGTATTGCCGACGTCTCGGTGCTCGGCGGCAAGACAAAGGAGTTTCAGGCCGAAGTAGATCTCAACAAGATGATGGCCTACGGGCTGACCCTGCCGCAGATCGTCGCGGCGATCTCGGCCGGCAACTCGAATGTCGGCGGCCGCACCATCGCGATGGGCGAGCAATCGGTCAATGTGCGCGGGCTTGGTGTCATCGGCTCGCTCGACGACATCGGCAACATCGTGTTGACGCAGCAAGGCGGCGTGCCGGTGCTGTTGTCGGACGTCGCCAAGATCCAGGTCGGCTTCACGCCGCGCCTGGGCATCGCGGGGCGCGACGCGACGACGGACATCATCTTCGGCATCGTGCTGATGCAGAAGCTCGAACGCACCATGGACGTGGTGCAGCGACTGCGCGCTGCGGTCGATAAGCTCAACACCGACGGCAGCCTGCCTCCCGGCGTCAAGGTCGATGCCTTCTACGACCGCGGCGACCTCGTTGCGATCACGGTGCGCACCGTCCTGCACAACCTCGCCTTCGGCATTGCGCTGATTTTCCTAATCCAGTGGGTGTTTCTCGGCAATCTGCGCTGCGCGCTGATCGTGGCGGCGACGATCCCGGTCGCTCTGTTCCTTGCCGTCATCATCACGGTGCTGCGCGGCGAATCCGCCAATCTGCTTTCCGTAGGCGCGATCGACCTTGGGATCATCGTCGATGCGACAGTCATCATGGTGGAGAACATCTTTCGCCATCTCGCGCATTCCCCGAGGCATGGAAACGTGGAGGACCACGCGGCGGCACAGGCAACCAAGCTCCACCGCGTGCTGATCGGCGCTGTTGAGGTCGACAAGGCGATCCTGTTCTCGGTCATCATCACCATCGCGGCCTTCCTCCCGCTGTTCACCATGCAGGGCGTCGAAGGGCAGATATTCGGCCCGATGGCACGCACCTATGCGTATGCGCTGCTCGGTGCCGTGATCGCGACCTTCACGGTGACGCCGGTGCTTGCCTCGATCCTGCTGCCGGAACACGTCAACGAGGTTGAAACTTTCGTCGTGCGATGGATCCGGGCGGGCTACCGCCGGGTGCTGCCTCTCGCGGTCCACCATTGTCGCGCGGCCGCCGCCATAGCGCTTGTCTTCCTGCTGATCTGCGGCGCGATCGGGGCGAGGCTTGGCACCGAGTTCCTGCCGAAGCTCGAAGAAGGCAACATGTGGATCCGTGCCATGCTGCCGCCGACGATCACGCTCGATGCGGGAATGAACAGCGTCGCGCGTATCCGCGAGGTCATTCGCAGTTATCCGCCGGTGCGCACGGTCGTGTCCGAGCAGGGACGCGGCGAGGACGCGACCGATCCGGACGGTTCATTCGTGGCGGAATTCTTTGTGCCGCTCAAGCCGCAGGACGAATGGCCCGCGGGGCTCACCAAGGAGAAGCTGGTCAAGGAGCTGAGCGAGCGACTGGAGCGCGAGTTCGTCGGCGTCGACTTCAACTTCTCGCAATACATCCAGGACAACATCGAGGAGGCGGTGTCCGGGGTGAAGGGCGAGAATTCTGTCAAGATTTTCGGCCGCGATCTCGCCGAGTTGGAGCGATTGTCGAAGTCCGTGAAATCTGAAATCGCCGATGTGCCCGGTGTGACGGACCCGGGCGTCTTCAACCTGCTTGGCCAGCCGAACCTCGTCGTACGCGTCGATCGCGCCAAGGCGGCGCGTTACGGGTTTTCGGTCGGGGACATCAACGCGGTCGTGCAGGCGGCGATCGGCGGACAGGAGGTCACGCGGGTCTACGAGGGCGAATTCAATTTCGCGCTCACCGTGCGCCTGGCGCCCGAGTATCGCGGCAATGCCGAGGCCATCCGCTCGATCCCGGTCGCGCTGCCGAGCAACGATCCAAAGGCTGCGCCCGCCTATATCGCGCTCGGCGACCTCGGCGAGGTGAAGCTGGAGAGCGGCGCTTCCTATATTTACCGCGAGAACAGCCAGCGCTTCGTGCCGCTCAAATACAGCGTGCGCGGGCGCGACCTCGGCTCGACGGTGGCTGAGGCGCAGCAGCGCGTCGGCGAGAAGGTGCCGATGCCGCAGGGCTACAAGCTCGACTGGGCTGGCGAGTTCGGCGCGCTGGTCGAGGCGCAGAAGCGGCTCGCTTTCATCGTGCCACTGAGCCTGCTGCTGATCTTCATGTTGCTCTACAGCCTGTTCAATTCGGTGCGCGACAGCCTGCTCGCCCTGTCGGGCATTCCATTCGCGGTGGCGGGCGGAATTCTCGGGCTCACGGTCGCGGGGCTGAATTTCAGCATCTCGGCGGCGATCGGATTCATCTCGCTGTTCGGCGTGTCAGCGATGGATGGAATCCTGCTGATCTCCTACATCCGGCGCAATCTCGAACAGGGGCATGACGCTGACAGCGCGATCATCGGTGCCGGCGAAACGCGCATGCGGCAAATCTTCATGACCGGATTGTCCGCCTGCATCGGTCTCGTGCCGGCGGCGTTCTCAAACGGCATCGGTTCGCAGGTGCAGCAGCCGCTCGCCTGCGTGATCGTCGGCGGCATGCTGCTCTCGCCGTTCTGCAGCCTGCTCGTGATCCCGACTTTCGCGCGCCTCTTCATGCCGCGCCCGAAGCCGGACGAACAAGCCGAGCCCGCGGCCGAGCCGGAGCCGGCCGCAGCGCCGGTCAATACGTAATGACCGAGCGCACCGCGAACACGGCTGCGTCCTTGATGGCCGGCTGCGGCACCGGAGAATTCGGATCGGGGACGTGCCCGCCCGGATGAAGCACGTAGTGAAACGCCGGCTGGATCGTCCAGCCGGGGACGATCTGCGCGTGATAGACGAGCGCAAGGTTCAGCTCATAGTCGCGGATCGGGTGCGGCATACCGGTAAAGAAAATCCTGTCGCGATCGAGCGCCACGGCATCCCTTGAGATGTGACTGTAAAGAAACGTTCCTGCGATCTTGTCGTCCGGCCGCCCCGGCAGCATGCCGGAAAAGATCAGGCCGCCATCGATATAGACGTCAACCGGGTTGCGGTCGGGCGCGGTGAAGCCGGCGCGGGTGAACATCGCGATCCCGCTGTCCGGCGCGCCGCCTGGCGGTCTGTAGAGCTGGTGATCGACGATGCCATAGATGCCGGTGCTGCCGCGCAGCTTCGCCGGGATGCCGCTGCTCAGCGGATCGGCGAGCGACAGACCGTTCGCATCATATCGCTGGTTGTCGAATTCGCCGAAATGGTGCCAGAAGCCGAGCCGCCAGATGCCCGCAAGGCCGGTCGCGTCCTTGTCCTGGTTATATTTGTACTGCGCCTCGCCCATCAGCAGCGGCGGGTCCTGCACGCGGAAATTCAACCCATAGCGGTTCTTGATCTGCGCATCCTCGGGGCCCGGCCCCGCCGGGTCGCCGTTGAACAACGCAAGCAAAAACACTGTCTGCTTTTCGGGCGATTCGTACTTCAGACGAATACCCGGCGTCGACAACGGATAGGCGGGCCCGCCGCTCGGCAGGGTCTGCGCCTTGATCGACGGCCAATCGCTGGTCATCAGAAAATCGCTGTAGCTTGCAATGAAAAACTCGGCGTCGGCGGCGAGCTGGCCGAAACGCACATTGAACGTATCGCCGAGTTTTTGCTCCAGCCACAACTCCGAGAGACGCATCGTGGAGAGTGCCTCGATATTGCTGATGGTGTTGAAGCTCCCGACATAATCGCGGCGGATGCCGCCTGTGTTGTGAATAAGGAACGAGTTGGTGAAGAAGCTCAGGCCGCGCAGGCCGAACATCTTTTCAAGGTCCGCTCTCACGATGGTTTCGAGCTTGCCTTGGAAGACCGCGCCTCGGCGCATTCCGCCCGCGACATCGCCGAGAAGCTCGCTGGTCAGCACGAAGCTGTAGGTGAGACCGCGCTCGTAGAGCCATTTGCGCACGCCGCCAGGATCGCCGTTGCCGGGCAGGCTCGTGCCGATCGAGGGGATCGGCGCGCCCTTGCTGTCGACCTCATCGGAGGCGGCGCGCGCCGGTGCGGCCGCGCAGGCGATGGCCAAGACCAGCAACGCATATCCGCACCAGCGGATCCCGTCGGCGCTCCATTTGGACGGCCCGCGATCCGCGCAGTCATTCATTGCCGCTTTCCACCCTCATCCCGGCGTAGCGTACAACGAAAGCGGCGCAAACCTAGATGCGAATCGCTCGCAAATACCGGAGAGGCAACTCTTTGCGCCTGTGTGGCCCGATTGCAACGTTCTTTCCGGGTTTATCGGTTTCCCGCTTAGTGCCCTTGAGCGTTGACGGAAGCAGGCCACAATCCCGATGGGCGCGCCCTTGAGTCGCGGGGACGCCCAAGGGGGCTCTGATGATTGCGACGCTTCGCGTACCGGCGCGTCTCGTCGTGATCGGCTTCATCGCCGCCGCGGGAGTTTTCCTGGCGTCGCGCGCAAACGCGGCCGGTACCGCCTATCTCGTGGACACTGCCGAGGTCGGTGAGGTCGGCAACTGCAAGGTCGAGTCGTGGCTCTCGTGGGCGAGCAACCAGGATTTCGTTGGCGTCACCAACCCCTCCTGCATCGTCAACCTCGGGCGCGCGGTGGAAATCAGCGCGCAGATCCAGCGCTCGCGCTCCGATGGCGAATGGGGCACCTCGGTCGGGCCGAAGTTCAAGACCAATATCGTTCCGTCGGCGATCGGCCGCTTCGGCGTCGCGGTCGCGGCGGGCGGCACCTACGACGTGCTCACCAGCGAGTTCAGCGGCGCGTACGCCTATGTGCCGGCGACGCTGCGGCTTTCGGAGGTCATGCGCATCAATCTCAATGCCGGCTGGCAATGGGATCGCGTCGCGGATCACCATTTCTTCCTGTACGGCGCCGGGTTCGACCTGCGCACGCCGGACAACGTCTGGACGCTCACGGCCGAAATCTTCGGCCTGCTTGGCACGGCCGATACCGCGTCCGAGACACAGCCGCGCTTTCAACTCGGCCTGCGCTGGCGGCCGATCGACCGGTTCTCGATGGACCTTATCTACGGACGCAACATCACCGGAGAAAATGCGAACTGGATCACGCTGGCCACCAGCATCCGCTTCCCGGCGCCGGAGAAGCCGGATAAATAGAGCGGCAACGTTCTGTTCGCCAAGCAACTCGAGGACGAGGGCCGCGACCGGTGGGCCGCCGCGGTGGAAGCCGCGCGCTTGCGTCTGCGTCCGATCCTGATGACGTCGTCTGATCATCACGCCGCCTTAGCCGGCTTTAGCGCCTTTCGATTGCGCAAGCTCGTTTACGCGTCCGGCGAGATCGATGAAATCGGCGTGCAGTTGCTCGAACGCGAAACTAAGCGCGAAGATGCGTTCCACCTCATCAACGGACAGATCGTGCGCCAGCTGTTCGCGGCGGGCTGCGGCGATCGCGGCGGCGTACTCCCGCAGCGCTGCACCCACCACGTCGAGCGAGGGCGCCGCCCGGCGCGCCAGAAGCGCCGCGCTGCAGGCGCGCAGATAATTGGCCGCAACCTCGACCACACGCGCGAGCGGCGGCCCAAGCCGCATTTGGAGCGGTCCGGGGAGCGGCGCGGCTGCAGCGCGTCCGATCATTACAAGATCGTGCCGTTGCCGGAGCAGAGTATGCAGCATACGACCCGGATCCGGCGGCGTCGCAAGATAGCGCTCGCGGCTGGCCTCGGCGGCGACTGCTTCGACGCGCGCGAATGCGGCTCCAATGCTGTCCTGAAGCTCTCGGACCTGCACGGCATTGGCATCATGAACAAATCCGGTGGCCAGCGAGGCCAAGGCATGTGCCAGCAGATCCAGCATGTCGGCGGCCGCCTTGATCGCCAATCCCTGTGCCCGTGCCGGCAGCACCACCAAAGAAACCGCGAGACCGGTCACGCCACCGAGCGCGACCTCCATCACGCGGTAGAACGCCGATTCGAGCGGCCCGATGTGAGTGGCCGTTGCGCCGAGAACCACAATGACGGCGGTGAACGGTCCGACGCGGAAGTGAGGATTCACTGCGGCAAGAAATGCAAGCGGCGCGACCGCAAGCGCAATGACGACGAGGAGAGAGATTTCGCCGTGGTACGGGATCAGGACGGCAATCGCGGCAGCGTAGATGGCGCCACCGAGGGTGCCGACGAAGTATTCGATCGTCGCCGTGACCGATGCGCCGAGGCTCATTTGGGTAACGAGCACGGCCGTCAACACAGCCCACAAGCCGGCGAGCGGCGCGGTGAAGACTTGTGCCAGAATGAAAGCCGCTACCGCTGCAACGGTCACCCGCAGGCACAGCCGCAATTGCGCACCGTGGTCGCGCACTTTGGTGCGTAGTCTTTTCCACGCTCCCGCGGCAGGAGTCCTTTGCGCAAGACTTTGCTCAACGCCGGCGGACATGTACTAAGCCGCGTTCGGACCGATTCAGAGAAATACTTCAACGCACCCACGGCCATGCACATATCGGCATGGCCGTGGTGCCGAATCTAGACGTCGCGTGATCAGTAGCCGTAATCGTAGCAGTACGGGTTGGTGTAGTCGTAGGGCCAGCAGGTGTCGTCATACCAGCCGCCGTTGTTGCCGAAGCCGCGGCGGAAGCGCCTCCCATCTTGAAAGCGCATGCCGCTGTTGCGGGTGTTGAACCCGCCGTGGATGCCCGGCGCGACGAAACGTCCGGCGCCCATCCCGCCGATGTGGCCGCCGCCGAATCCACGGCCGCCCGCGAATCCGCCACCGATGTGCCCGCCGCCAAAGCCGCCGCCGCCAAAATGGCCACCGCCGCCGCCGAACCCGCCGCCACCACCATGACCGCCGCCGCCGCCGCCACCACCTCGAGCGAAGGCGTCAGTCCCGACCGCCGTCATACCGAGGGCGATCACCGTAAGCACGATACCAACTTTGCGCAGCATGGCATTCTCCATTATAGACGCGACGGCGTCCGTTTTTGCTGTCGTTACCGGCACACCGCTCAGTGCGAATTCGGGCCGGATTACAAAGGGATGTAATGTGCCGGATGCTTCGGACTTGCGCGAAATTGCGGTCGCGATCCGGTTGTTGCGCCGATCGTGACAGCGTCGCGGGACTCGGCTGCCTTCCGGTCACTCCGCAGGCACCGGCTCGGTATGGCCCGAGGCCGCCTGTTTGCCGCGCCCTCGGAACATCCAGGTCTGCAGCCGGTCGAGATAGATATAGACAACCGGCGTCGTATAGAGGGTCAGAAGCTGCGACAGAGCGAGGCCGCCGACGATGGTGTAGCCGAGTGGCTGGCGAAGCTCTGAGCCGACTCCGCTGCCCAGCATCATCGGAACGCCACCGAGCAGCGCCGCCATCGTGGTCATCAGGATCGGCCGGAAACGCATGATGCAGGCTTGGTAAATCGACTCCTCTGCGGTCAATCCTTTTTCGTGCTCAACATGCTGGGCGAAATCGACCAGCATGATGCCGTTCTTCTTGACGATCCCGATGAGCAGGATGATGCCGACGATCGCGATCACGCTGAGATCGTAGTGAACCGCCATGAGCAGCAACAACGCGCCAAGGCCGGCCGACGGCAGCGTCGAGATGATGGTTATGGGATGGATCACGCTCTCGTAGAGCACGCCGAGGATGAGATAGATGACGAAGAGCGCCGCCGCTATCAGGATGGGCGTGCTCGATAGTGCCGCGCCGAACGCCTGGGCATTACCCTGGAAGCTGGTCTGAAGCGACAGCGGCTTGCCGAGCTCTTTTTCAACCTGCTGGATGGCACTTACCGCCTGACCAATCGCCGTGCCCGGCAGGAGGTTGAACGAGATCGTCACCGAGGGAAACTGGCCTTGATGATTGACGACGAGCGGGGCGACTTTCACGACACTGTCGACCAGCGTGGACAACGGCACCTGCTGCCCGCTCGATGATCTGATGTAGATGCTGTTGAGTGCTTCGGGCCCGTACTGGAACTTCGGGTCCACCTCCATGACGACGTGATACTGATTCAGCGTGGTAAACATCGTCGAGACGATGCGCTGGCCGAAGGCATCCGAGAGCGTGTTGTCGATGGTGAAGGGCAGGATGCCGTAAGTCGAGGCGACTTCACGCTTGATGGTGATGTCGAGCATCGGCCCGGCATTGAGCTGATCGGTGGCGACGTCCGCAACGCCCGGGATCGCCTTGATCTTGTCGAGGAACAGCCCGGCCCAATGATTGAGCTCTCCGGGATCGGCGTCGTTGAGCGTGTATTGATACTGCGTTTTGGACACGCGCCCGCCGATGGTGATGTCCTGCGCGGCTTGCATATAGAGCGTGATCCCCTGGATTTTTGCGAGGTTGGTCCGCAGCCGCGCGAGCACCTGATCCATGCTGTCGCGCTGATTCTGCGGCTTGAGGGCAATGAAGACGCGGCCATTATTGACCGTGGTGTTGCCACCGCCAGCGCCGACCCCCGACCCAATCGAGGCGACCGCAGGATCCTGCATCAGCGCGTCGAGTAGGGCTTGCTGGCGCTCGGCCATGCCCTGGAAGGAGATATCCTGCGCGGCCTCGGACAGGCCAATGATCAATCCGGTGTCCTGCTGGGGAAAGAAGCCCTTGGGGATCAGCACATAGAGATATCCGGTCAGCGCGATGGTGCCGAACATCGTCATCAGCGTGATGAAGCGGTGCCGCAGCACGATCTTGAGGCCCGCCTCATAGGCGTGGAGCAGGCCATCGAAGCCGCGTTCGAAGAACCGGTAGAGCCACCCATGTTCCTTGCTCTCCGGCTTGAGCAGGTAAGCGCACATCATCGGCGTGAGCGTCAGCGAGATCAGCAGGGAGAGGACGAGAGCCACGCTCACCGTGATGGCGAACTCGCGGAACAGCAACCCCACATAGCCGCCCATCAGGAACAGCGGAATGAATACGGCGATCAGCGACAGCGTGATCGACACGATGGTGAAGCCGATCTCGCCGGCACCCTTCAGCGATGCTTCGAACGGCGATGCGCCTTCCTCCATATGCCGCACGATATTTTCGATCACGACGACGGCGTCGTCGACCACGAAGCCGACCGCGATCGACAAGGCCATCAGCGAGAGATTGTCCAGACTGTAGCCGAGCTCGTAGAGCACCGCGAAGGTACCGATCAGCGACAGCGGTACGGTAACGGCCGGAATAACGGTGGCCCAGAAATTGCGCAGGAATAGGAAGATCACCATCACCACCAGCGCGACCGTCAGCATCAGCGTGAACTGCACGTCGCTGACCGAAGCGCGGATGGTCTCGGTGCGATCGGAGATGATGTTGACCTTGACTGAGGGAGGAATAGAAGCCTGAAGCACCTGCATCATCGCCTTGATGCGGTTCACCGTGTCGACGACGTTGGCGCCGGGCTGGCGCTGGATTGCCAGAAGGACTGACCGCTTCTGGTTGAACCAGCCCGCGATCAGGTCATTCTCCGGCGCAGAGACGGCGCGGCCGA
>JAXDOA010000251.1:0-3977 GCA_034669125.1 Hyphomicrobiales bacterium | reverse complement strand
CTTTGCAAATCCGACGGAATCACAGCCGCTGAAGTCACTCACTCCCTTTTTCGGCCAGTCTCTCAGGATGAGGTCCGGGTGTTCCAGGTTTCGCGCGAGGCGCGCGCAAATTAAAACGCCGGCCCGGGAGTGCCGGACCGGCGTGGTCGCCTTGCGACCCACTTCTCGGAATTTAGGTTTGTCGCGATCAGCGCAGCCGCAGGCTGACCGGCGCGGAGGTCATCGGCGCATCGGCGCGGACGTCGCCATTGATCACGATCACCTTGGTGCCGACGTTCACGCGGCTGGCGAGATCGGTCACGTCGTCGTTGGTGAGGCGAATGCAGCCGGACGACACGCGCTGGCCGATCGTCGAGGGCGCGTTGGTGCCGTGGATGCGGTAGATGGTGTTGCCGAGATACATGGCGCGCGCACCGAGCGGGTTGGTCGGGCCACCGGCCATAAAGCGCGGCAGGTAGGGCTGGCGGGCGATCATTTCGGCAGGAGGCGTCCAATCCGGCCACTCGGCCTTCTTGGTGATGTGCTGCGTGCCGGACCAGCGGAAGCCGTCGCGGCCGACGCCGATGCCGTAGCGGATCGCCTTGCCGCCGGGCTGCACGAGATAGAGGAACGTGTTGGGCGTATCGATGATGATCGTGCCGGGCGCTTCGCTGCCGTTGTAGGCGACGACCTGGCGCCGGAATTGTGCAGGCGTCTCGTAGCCCTGCTCGGTCTGCTCTTCGACCGGCGCCATCTGGTCGGCGCGCGAATAAGCCTGATGCGAGAGGCTGAGCGGAGCGGCGGTCGCCCAGTCGGCGATCATGACGCCGGCCGCGATGAGGGCGCCGGTGAAAATGGTTGTGAGGGTCTTCATGGTCTTCCCCTGTATCCGCCGGTTCTACGTTCGACGCCCTGATTTGGTTCCCCGGGCGCGCTTGTCCATTAGTCGCGGCGGGGGATGCGGCGGTTCACGGCGGGGGAGGGGAACGGGTTAAGCGCCGGCGAGCGCGGCGGTTCCAATTCAACTCGAATTTTCAATAAGTTGGGAAAGTGAGGACGGGTGCCGAATGAGGCGCGATACAGGGGATACACGATAGATGGCGGCTTTCTTTACCTCTCCCCGCAAGCGGGGAGAGGTGCAGCAGGAGAGAGCGGTGACGATCCTAATTCTTCGCCGGGGGCGGGGGCCTCGAGGCCTGAAAGCTCGGGCGGGCGAAGTGGCGCTCCATGTAGGCGGAGAGGTTCCTGGCGGCGGAGAGCTGCGCTTTGCCCTCCTCGAAGCGGTTCACGTAAAACAGCATCGGCAGGATGTTGATATCGGCGAGCGTCAAGCTGTCGCCGACGAGATGGCCGGAAGCCACCGCCTTGTCGAGCACCGCGATCTGCGGCTTCATCTTCTCGGCCGCGGCGCCGATCGCCGCCATGTCGGGCTTGCCGGGCTCCTTGGGAAACGCGTACCCGACGACGTATTGGCGCATCATCAGCTTGTCGAACTCGACATTGCCGAGCGACACCCATTGCTCGACCTGCGCGGCGAGCCTCGGATCGTCCGGGATCACCTTCGGGCCGTCGAACACGCGGTCGATATAGGTCGCGATCGCCTTGGACTCGCACAAGGTCACATCGCCGTGGCGCATCACCGGGATCTTGCCGAACGGATGCAGCGCATCGACATCGGGCGAGTGCGGCCGCGCGGGATTGAGGTCATAGGGCACGCCCTTTTCGGCGCACACCATGCGCACTGCCCAGACGTAGTTCGACTGCGGCGCTCCGATGATTTCCAGTGCTGGCATTGGTCGCTCCCCATTGTGATCTAGCTATGACTTTGTAGCCCGCATGGAGCGAAGCGCAATGCGGGAATCCCGGATTTCCATAGCGCGTCAAAGACGCGCGTAAACGCGCTTTAGGCTCCATCCGGGCTACGAGCCGTAACCTCGCGCAGCTTGCGTTCCCCGGCTGGCTGGCGTTCCATAGGTTCAAGAGCGGTCCAAAAGCCACGAGGGGTCCCGTCATGAATCGCATCGTTGTCGCGTCGCTGCTTGCCGCGAGCGCGCTCGTCTCTGTCGCCAAAGCGCAGGACGTGCCGACCATCCGGGTCGGCTGGACCATTCCGGCCGAGGAGGCGAAATACTGGATGATGCGCCGGCCGGACCGATTCCCGGACCTCGGCAAGAAATACAAAATCGAATGGTCGCAGTTCCAGGGCACCTCGCCGATGTCGCAGGCGCTGATCGCGGGCGCGCTCGATTGCGCGACGCAGGGCGTGCTGCCGATCGCTCAAGGGATGGATAAGGGCACGTTCTCGACCTACGTGGTGGCGCAGCACGTCGGCGAGCGGCCGGGCAGCTTCTCGGTCTATTGGGCCGTGAAGGAGGACTCCCCGATCAAGACGGTCGCGGACCTCAAGGGCAAGACTGTCGGCATCTCGATCATCGGCGGCGGCACGCACGGGCCGTTCGCGCTGATGCTCAAGCGCAACGGCGTCGATCCCGAGAAGGACATCAAGCTGGTCGAGGTGTCGTTCTCGCTCTCCGAGGACGCGTTGCGCGCGGGCCGCGTCGACTCGACCAACATGAACCAGCCGTTCGCAGCGCGCGCGGAGGCGAAGGGCGGCGTGCGCAAGCTGTTCTCGCTCGATCAGGCGGTGCCGAACATCGTGCACATCGTGGAGGCGTGCCGGAAGGATTTCGTCGACAAGAATCCGGAGCTTGCGAAGCAATACGTCAAGGATATCACGGCGGGCCTGAAGATGGCGCTCGCGGATCGCGACGAGACGATGAAGGTGGTGAGCGAGATCACCAAGGCGCCGGTCGCGGTGCTCGACACGTATCTCCTGAAGGGCAACGACTTCGCGCGCGAGCCGGGCGCCGCGCCGAACTTCGCCGGCATCCAGGCGATGTTCGACGTCTATACGAACGAGAAGATGCTGGAGAAGAAACTCGACGCGAACGCGCTGAAGCATCCGACGATCGTCGCGCCGATTGAGTGACCTCATGGTGAGGAGCGTCGCGTAGCGGCGCGTCTCGAACCATGGCCGAGCGCGCGACCATCCTTCGAGACGCCGCCTTCGGCGGCTCCTCAGGATGAGGAGAGATGTGGCGGGGAGAGGTGGCCCGAACCTCATGGCGATTCGACTTAAAGCCATCATGTTCTAGTATCCGGCAATCGCAACGGGAGCAGTCCATGGCGGATCTCAAGAAGAACGCGCGGGCGAAGCGGACAGGGCCCGCCGGCAAGGGCGCCGGCGCGCCGGTGCTCGGCGAGGCGGCATTGAAGGAGGCGCTTGCCGGCTTCGGCGCCGCGCCGTCCGCGAACGGCGCCGGCGGGCAGGCCGCGGCGAAGACGGTGGCGCAGGTGCTGGGCGAAATCACCTGGCTGATGACCCAGAGCCCGCGCCACAAGGCGACCCCGCTTGGCGATCTCGAATGGCTGGTGATGCCCGCGATCCTGCTGCGGCAATTCCGGATTTTCTATCAGGGCGAACAGCCGGTCGGGGTCGCGCTGTGGGCGCTGGCCGATGACCTGGTGGCCAGCCGCATCGACGCCGGCGACCGCCGCCTGACCGCGGTGGAATGGAAGAGCGGAACCGCCATGCGCATCGTCGAGCTGGTGGCGCCGTTCGGCGGCGAGGCGGAGATGCGCGCCCAGCTCGGCGCGGCCTGAAGGCGCCTGGCGGGCCGGTTCCCGGTATGTTCCCGGGAGACTGCCTCTGTGTCTTGGTTGTAGGCCGCCGGGCTTGGGAATCGCGCAGATCCGGCCACATGTTCTTGCTGTGTTCCTCTGGATCTGCGCGCTCGCAGTGGTTGTGGTGTTTTCGATTAACTAACTGATATTACTTGATAATTTATCAAAAATCGGGTTGCGGCGGAGCTGTCGCGGCAAACTGCCTCTACCATTGCGCGGCTGCCGCGCGCGATCCCGCTGGCGTGCCGATCAGGCGCCGCCTGCTGTCGAGCGGTCGTCTCCGGTCGACGGATTGTAGAACGCCCTTCCTCGCG
>JAXDOA010000250.1:0-3004 GCA_034669125.1 Hyphomicrobiales bacterium | reverse complement strand
CGCCGCATGCTGAAGGAGAACGGCGCGCCGCCGAGCGGGCGCTGGGCTGACGTGAGCGTCCTCGAGCCCGTGCGCGACTACAAGGCCCGGCACGCTTCGACGCTGCTGACCTTCGACGCCGTGGTCGACGCGCTGAACCGCATCGGCACCGCGAAAACACCAGCGGCGGCGGAATGACCGGCCATGCACCCGCCCGATGGCACATCGGCACCGCGCGCGGGGTCATCCGCACTTATCAGCTGACGTTTTCCGCGCTGGTCGGGCGGACCTGCCGGCACTTGCCGACCTGCTCTGACTACACGTCCGAGGCTATGGAACGCCACGGTCTTTGGGCCGGCAGCTGGATGGGTCTCGCCCGGATTTGCCGCTGTCATCCCTGGGGCACGCACGGCTATGACCCGGTCCCGCCGGATCTCCCTCAGAGGAGCCACAGACTGGTGCCGTGGCGCTATGGGACTTGGCGCGGCCCGCTTGCCTGCGAGGAAGCCGAGGTATCGAATTCCGCCGATCCCGTTGCGGGCTCGACAATCGGCCTCTGATCCGGCGTCGGATCGAACAGCGAGAAAGCGAAAAGCCCTGCGAGGAAGCCGCCGATATGGGCTTCCCACGCCACGGTCGCGTCGCCGATGCCGAGCGGCGTGGCAAAGGCTCCGAACAGGATATTGCAGCCGAACCACGTCAGCAGGAACGTAAGCGCGCGGCCGTCGCGGAACACGCGGACAAGAGGCAATGCCGGCCGACAGTAGGCACGGTCGCTGGCAACCGAGAGATTCCTTCCGGGCCCGAGCGGCGCGCCGGGCTCGAACGCGAAGCGCATCGCCGCAGCTACCGCTCCCGAGATCGCCGCGGAGGCGCCGACCACCGGCTCCAATCCGTAGGGGTGGACGAGGAGGTGGGCTGCCGCCCCGGCGATCCCCGACATCACGAAAAGCCCGAGAAACCGCAGCGGCCCGAAGCGACGGGCAACGGCCGAGCCGAAGGCCGCAAGCCAGAGCCCATTCAGTCCAAGATGCATCCAGTCGCCATGTAGGAAGGCGTAGGTGACCGGCGTCCACCAAGCCCAGCCGCCCGACCCGAGGAACCAGCGGATCGTGCTCTCCGGGACCCCGGCGGCGATTTGCCGGACGATTGCGTCCGCGAGTCCGCTGGGCGCCAAATGCTGGGAAAAGCGCGCTGGAATGAAGCCGAAGGTCGTAATGATCCAGGCATCCGTCTGGGGCGTGACGAACTCGCGTGCGAGTTGAACGGCGACGAAGGCCGCAAGCAGCGCCAGAATCACGCCAGGAAGATTGAAGACCGGCTGGCGCTTCTTCACCTGCAATCCTTTGATGCTCAAGAAGCCGCGGAACATGGCGATTGGCTACCGCCCGCGCAAGCGGTGGCACGTGGACTGCTCGCCAGGCCTCGTAGGGGCCAGGGCAACCCTGGACGTTTCGTTCCGAGACAGAAACGCCGCAACAGACGGCGCGAGGCAGGTAAAATGAGACAGCGCGCAACCCGGGAATTGTTTGGCTATTGGGATCGCCTGCGCAAAGGCCGCGCCGCGCCTGAGCGAGCCGACATTGATCCCGCTGCAATCCGCAATGTTCTCGCCGATACGTTTCTGATCGAGGTCGATTCTGCCTGCACTTTCCCTATCCGGCTGTCGGGGACGCGGCTCAACGCGCTCTGGCTCTCGGAGCAGAAGGGCCGCTCTTTCCTGGACCTCTGGGCTGATGAAGAACGGCGCGGCCTCATGGCGCTTATTCTCGCCGTCCTCGACGGCGCCCATCCGGTAATCGCCGGCGTGTCCATTGCGCCGGAGGGGCGGAAGGCCATGCACCTGGAGCTTCTGCTGCTGCCGCTCCGCCACAACGGCAAAACGCATGCACGCATCCTGGGCTGCATCACGCCCTCGGCGCGTGAACCGTGGTTCGGTCTTGTCGCCGCCGAAAAACTGGTCCTGCAGTCGATGCGGGTCATCGGAGTGGGACAAGTCGGCGAAACCCCACCCGTTCCTTTGCCCGAGGCGATATCGAGCCCCGTCGGACGACGTGCCCACCTGACGGTCTACGCCGGCGGCGCGCAGAAAGGCCTGCCCACAATCTTAACGGGGTAATGGCCCCTTAACCGACCCTGTTTAGGTTGACGCGAGCGCCTGGAGCAGGATCGGCCCGTTGCGAATGAACCTCAAGCTGCGAGTGGCCCAAAAGCCTATCGAACAGCGCCGGCACCAGCGGGTGAAGGTGACGGTTCTGGGGCGCTATATGCTTGCGGACAAACGCGAATATCCCTGCCAAACGCTGGACATGTCGATTGGCGGCGTGTCGCTTTTCGCACCGGTTCGCGGTGCCCTCGGCGAGCGCGTCATCGTTTATCTCGATCAGCTCGGTCGGATCGAAGGACTGATCGCCCGCCACACGAAGAACGGCTTTGCGCTATCGATGGCGCTGCCGCTGATGAAGCGCGAAAAACTTGCCGAGCAGCTCACCTGGCTCGTCAACCGCGACGCGCTCGGCATGGTCGAGGATCGCCGCCATGACCGTGTGACGCCGCGTGCGACACGGACGGTGCTGCGCCTTGCCGATGGTCAAACGCATCCCGTCAAGATCATCGATATTTCGCTATCGGGTGCCGCTCTCGCCGCCGAAGTGCAGCCGGACCTCGGGTCGCCTGTTGTGATCGGCCAGACAACCGGCAAAGTCGTGCGGCATTTCATGGGCGGCATCGCCGTCGAGTTCGCGCGACCAATCGCGGTCGACGGTTTCGACGAAAACGTGATGCTTTAGGCTCAGCTCTCGAGGCGCCGCAGGCCGCGGGAGAACCGCTGCCAATTCTGCACGTAGTGCGCCGCCGTCGCTCGCAACCGCCCGATTGCCGGGTCATCTAGCGTACGGGCGACCCGAGCAGGCGCTCCGACGATCAGCGAATTGTCGGGGAATTCCTTACCCTCCGTGACGAGGGCTTTTGCACCAACGAGACAATTGCGGCCGATCCGCGCGCCATTGAGCACGGTGGCACCCAT
>JAXDOA010000249.1:0-6983 GCA_034669125.1 Hyphomicrobiales bacterium | reverse complement strand
CGGCCGTAATCCGGGAACGTGCCGTCGATCAGTTTCGAGGTCAGCACCACATCCCCGATCGTGAAGCGGATTTTCGTCTGCGACAGTTCGATCGCGACTTCGGCGTCGAGATCCTCGATCAGCCGCTGCACCTCGCCGACGGTCTTGCGCGGCACGATGATGCCCGGCATGCCCTCGGCGCCTTTCGGCGCGTCGAGCTCCACCTGCGCGAGGCGATGGCCGTCGGTCGCGACCGCGCGCAGCTTGCCCCCCTTGGCGCCGCCCGCGACGTGCAGATAGATGCCGTTGAGGTAATAGCGCGTCTCTTCGGTCGAGATCGCGAACTGGGTCTTGTCGATCAGGCGCTTGAGGTCTTTCGCCGGCAGCGTGAACTTGTGCGTCATCTCGCCGGGGGCGAGATCAGGGAAGTCGCTTTCGGGAAGCGTTTGGAGCGAAAAGCGCGAGCGTCCGGCGCGGATGGTCAGCGAAGCGCGGTCACCGGAGGAATCGAGCACGATCTGCGAGCCCTCGGGCAGCTTGCGCACGATGTCGTAGATCATGTGCGCCGGCACCGTGGTGGCGCCGCCCGGAGAGACCTCGGCCGGAATGGTCTCGGTCACTTCGAGGTCGAGGTCGGTCGCCTTGAGGCCGAGCTTGCCCTTCTCGGCGCGGATCAGGAGATTGGCGAGGATCGGAATCGTGTTGCGCCGCTCCACCACGCGGTGCACGTGTCCGATCGATTTGAGGAGCGCGGCGCGCTCGACGGTGACCTTCATATCCGACCTCGGCCGTAAAGAAACGCCCGGCAGGCCTCGTTGCGCCGGGGCCCGAAATTGACGTGTCGGGGCGGTTTGGGCAAGGGCACAATCCCCGTCATGCCCGGCCTTGTGCCGGGCATCCACGCCTTTCTTGCGTTCCTAAGACGTGGATGGGGCGGGCGTCAGGGCGTTTACGCCCATCTTCGACGGGCTACCCGGCCACGACGCGGTGGGACGCTTTGCCCGCCCCTCACTCCTGCAGCAGGCGCTTGAGCAATTCGATCTCGTCGGCGAGCACACTGTCATTGCCGACCAGACCCTCGATCTTGCGCACCGCATGCAGCACGGTGGTGTGATCGCGCCCGCCGAAGCGCCGCCCGATCTCGGGCAACGAGCGCAGCGTCAAGGTCTTTGCCAGATACATCGCGATCTGGCGCGGACGCACCACGTTCGCAGTGCGGCGCGACGACAACAGGTCGGAGCGGCTCACATTGTATTGCCGCGCCACCACGCGCTGGATGTCCTCGATCTTGACGCGCTTGGGCTCCTGCGGGCGGATCAGGTCGCGCACCGCGCGCTCGGCCATGTCCATGGTGACGGGCTGGCCGGTGAGCTTGTTGTGCGCGAGCAGGCGGTTGAGCGCGCCGTCGAGATCGCGGCCGTTATGCGTGATCGACTTGGCGATAAAGGTGAGCACGCCTCCCGGCACGTCGAAGCCCGCATGATGGGTGCGCGCGGCCGCCACACGGCTCTTGAGGATTTCCAGCCGCAGTTCTTCCTCCAGCGAGCCCATCTCGACCACGAGTCCTCCGGCGAGGCGCGAACGCACGCGATCGTCGAGGCTTTCCAGATCGCCCGGCGGACGGTCGGCGGCGATCACCACCTGACGGCCGGCGTCGATCAGCGCATTGAGGGTGTGGCAGAACTCGACTTGTGTCGACTTGCCTTGCAGAAATTGCAGATCGTCGATGACCAGCACGTCGATGCCGCGCAAGGCTTCCTTGAAGGCGAGCGCGGTCTGCGCTTTGAGCGCCGCCACGAAGCCGTACATGAATTTCTCGGCGGTGAGGTACAGCACCCTGCGATCCGCGATGCCGTTGCCGGCCCAGGCGATCGATTGCAGCAAATGCGTCTTGCCCAAGCCGACGCCCGCATGGACATAGAGCGGATTGAACATCACCGGCTCGCCGCGCCGCGCCAGCGCCACCTGCTTGGCCGCCGCATGGGCGAGCGTGTTGGAACGGCCGACCACGAAGGTATCGAAGGCAAGGCGCGGATCGAGCGGCGATCCGCCGAGCGCCTCGTGCGCCACCTGTGCGGGGAGTTGCACGGTGCGCGCATCGCTGCGCTCGGCGTTGCTCTTGATCTCCCGCGCGACCTCGACCGGCTCGCTCACCTTCGCCTTGGCGACGGCATTGCGCAGCACCGCCGAGCGGTGGACCAGATCGATGCGCCGCACGGATGGCAGCTCCGCCTTCCAGCACGCCAGCAGCTTGTCGGCGTAGTGCGACTGCACCCAGCTCTTGAGAAAGCGGGTCGGCACCGAGAGGCGCACCGTGTCGTCCTCGATGGCATCGTGACCCATGGCGGCAAACCAGCTCTTGAAGATCTCTTCGCCAACCGCGGCGCGCAGCCGTTGCTGCACACGGAGCCAGCGTTCCTGGTCGGTGAGGCTCATGGGCTGGCGCTCATGAGGCTCGGCGGACCGGGCAGTCCCGGCGCCGGATGACAAAAAGCGGGAAGAATCGTGCGCGAAGGCGGGAATTTGCGACATCGCTGGTTCCAGACATGGAGTGGCCGACGTTGGAATGCCCGTCGCCGACGGGCGGGGTGGACGCAATCCTCGCGGGCTTTATGAGCCCGGCGGTGCGTTTCGCCACGAGCCGGCGGTACTCACCGGCGTCCACGATTCAGAACTATGCGAGACAATCGAAATGCGTGAGCGTGTGCGCATCGCCCATCGGCACGATGCCATGTTGACCGCGTCAAGCGCCGATCCAGCTTGCCTGTTCATCAAAAGCCCCCTGCAAAGTCACCGCGCCGCTGCCTGCGATGCCTTGTTATCTATGGTTGTTTCGTCCCTTTGCGTGCCCTGTTGCGACCTACGAGACCATGACAACGCCGCCTTGCCCCTCGATCACGTTTGACGATCGATCTCGTCGCCCTCACCCTCTTCTCGCGCGACAAGCATCCGCCGCCCGGTCCAAAATGAACCGGTACCCATCTCGCCGATGAGACGTGTGCGAAGCGAGGAGTTTGTTTGCCGCGAGAAAATTGCGAGCGCCTGAGAAGAATACGCACAGCGTTTACGAAGGCGCAAGACTTTCAATCGACGTTTTGTGATGGCGACATGACGGCGAATTCGCGCGGATGACATTTCGAAGACGCTGAAAAGAACAAGCGATTGAATCAACGTTGCATTTGGCGTTGCGCCGCGTTCACAAGGCGGCCCGTTCATGAAGCCGCCGCGCAACAGCGAAATTTTTTGACCCAGCGTCGCGAAGTGCCGGAATCGAAGCCCCTCGCTCCGCTATCTCGTTAACTGCTTGTCATGAGTGTGGTTTTCTTGCGCGCCCGAGATGCGTAGCCTGCAAGATCACCGCATGGCTCAAGGGCTTCTGAGCAGCACACCGCTGTTGCCCCGCGACCACGCGCAAAGAAAAAATCTCCGAGAACCGGTACGCGGTATTCTCATGCAGCCTTCGCGCCATCGCCACAGAGCTTTGAGACATGCGTCGTATCGGTGATTTTACCGCGCGGGCGGTCCCAAACGCAGAAACGCCGGCGCAAGGCCGGCGTCACCTACGCAGAAATCCGGAGTTGGGTTACTTGCCGAGCTTGGCGACGCCGTGCGCGAGGCGCGAGACCTTCCGGTTCGCCGCATTGCGGTGGACCACGCCCTTTTGCGCCGCGCGCATGATCTCGGGCTCGGCGGCCTTCAGCGCTGCGAGCGCCGCGGCCTTGTCACCGGAGGCGATCGCCTCCTCGACCTTGCGCACCGAGGTGCGCATGCGCGAACGGCGCGCGGTGTTGATGTCGGTCCGGCGTGCGATCACGCGGGTGGCTTTGCGGGCGGAGGAGGTATTGGCCATTGTCTGTCCGTGGTGCGGGACGCGCCGGGCGCAACCGCTGTTCTACATGGTGAAAAAGTGAGGGCGGCGAAGGCTTCGCCGCCGGTTGGGCAGGCTTATAGAGGGGCCGATAAGGGCCGTCAACGCTGGCTACGAGCGAGTTTCTTGGCTTTGTCGTGGATGTACGCGAGACATTCCTCGTCGGTCCACCGCTCGCGCTCGAACATCTCGAACATCGCGATGTCCTCGGCGTCCAGGGGATTACCCGCAATCTCTGGAGGTTCATCGCTTCGAGCCGGAGTTGGCGCTTTTCCGCGACTTCGGCATCTGTGAGGCGCCTTTCTCCTGCTTTCCGCACGGCTACGCCACCCGCTTGACCCGCGCCGCATCATAGCCGGCAACCGCACCGGCGCGATCGGCGGCCGGGAAGGCGCTAAGTGGCGGGGCGACGCGCGCCCACGCGGTGTCATTATGGATATGCGCGAGTGTCGCCTTGATGCCGGGCACCAGCACCTTGCCGTCGAACAGCTTGCGGATCGTGACCGCGCTCTCGTACGCGGCCGCATCGCCGGAAGCCCAGGCGCGCTGGCAGAGGTCCGCGTTGAGGTTCGCGGTCGCCGAAATGCAGCCGGCGAAAATGCCGGTGCGCGCTTCGATCAGCGCGGCTTCGGTCGAGGGGAACACGTCGAAGTCCTTGGCGATGCCGGCCGCTTCCCGCGCGTAGGCCATGTCGCCGGAGGAATCCTTGAGCCCGACGATGCGGCCTTTGTGCGCGTCGAGCAGCCGCGCGATCAGCTTGACGTGCCACGGCAGGCCCGACTGGGATGGGAAGTGATAGAGGTAGATCGGGATCGGCTTCTCGGCCGTGGCCTTCACGATCGTGCCGATGTAGGCCGCAAGCCCGTCATCCGGCACGCCTTTATAATAGAACGGCGGCAGGATCAGCGCGCCCGCAAAGCCGAGCTCGGCGGCGTGCCGCGTCAGCGCGACCGCGTCGGCAGTCGCAGCGGCGCCGGTGCCGACCATCAGCCGGTCCAGCGGCAGCCCTGCCTTCTTGTATTCGCTCATCACCGCCTTGCGCTGCTCGAGCGAAAACGAGGTCGCCTCGCCGGTGGTGCCGAGCACGTTGAGGCCGTCGCAGCCGGTATCGAGCAGGAAGCGCGCGAGCTTGGTCGAACGCGCCGCGTCGGGCGCGCCGGTTTCGTCGACCGCGGTTGCGACGGCGGCGATGACGCCGCGGAGTTTCTTGGAGGGCATGGGTGTTTCCTCAAGAGGCGAATAGCGAGTAGCGAATGGCGAATAGGGGAGGTGATAGAGAAAGCGGATAGCAAATCTATTCGCTACTCGCCATTCGCCCCTTTTTCATCCACTCACGTTATACGCCGCGAGCGCGGCCATGTTCACCAGGTCCGTATCCTTGGAGGACAGATTGACGATCTGCACCGAATTGTCGAGCCCGACCAGCAGCGGGCCGATCACGGTGGCACCGCCCAGAGTCTGGAGCATCTTGGTCGAGATCGCCGCCGAGTGGAACGCCGGCATCACCAGCACGTTGGCGGGGCCGGTGAGGCGGCAGAACGGATAGGCCGCCATCAGGTCGGGCGAGAGCGCGACGTCCGCCGCCATCTCGCCGTCATACTCGAAATCGACGCGGCGGGAATCGAGGATGCGCACCGCCTCCTGCACCTTGGCGGCGCGCTCGCCCGGCGGATGCCCGAAGGTCGAGAACGACAAGAGCGCGAGCCGCGGCTCGTAGCCGAGCTTGCGCGCGACGCCCGCGGCCTCGATCGCGATATCCGCAATGTCCGGCCCGTCCGGCATTTCGGTCACGGCGGTGTCGGCGACCAGCACGGTCCGATCGCGCGCCAGCACCAGCGAGACGCCGATCACCCGGTGCCCGGGCTTGGGATCGATCACGCGCCGCACTTCCTCCAGCGCGACGGAGAAATTGCGCGTGACGCCGGTGACCATCGCGTCCGCGTCGTTCATCGCCACCATGCAGGCCGCGAACGTGTTGCGGTCCTGGTTCACCATGCGCTGGCAGTCGCGGATCAGGTAGCCTTTGCGCTGCAGCCGTTCATAGAGGTAGGCCGCATACTCGGCGTTGCGGCGCGACAGTCGCGCGTTCACGATCGAGATGCCGTCCTCAAGCTCGATGCCGGCGTTGTCGGCGGTTTCGCGTACGCGGTTTTCGCGCCCGACGAGGAGCGCGGTGCCGAGCCCCTGCTCGACGAAGGCGGCGGCGGCGCGGATCACCTGTTCTTCCTCGCCCTCGGCGAAGACAACGCGCTTCGGCGAGCGCTTCAGCCGCTCGAATATGCGCGCGAGCACGCCCGCGACGGGATCGCGCCGCGAGCGCAGTTGCTGCCGGTAGGCCTCCATGTCGACGATCGGTTTGCGCGCGACGCCGGTGTCCATCGCGGCCTTGGCGACTGCGGGCGGGATCGCCGAAATCAGCCGCGGGTCGAACGGCACCGGAATGATGTAGTCGGGCCCGAATTTCGGCCGCGTGCCGTAGGCGGCCGCGACTTCATCCGGCACGTCTTCGCGCGCGAGCGCAGCCAGCGCCTGCGCGGCGGCGACCTTCATCTCCATGTTGATGGTCGAGGCGCGCACGTCGAGCGCGCCGCGGAAAATATAGGGAAAGCCGAGGACGTTGTTCACCTGGTTCGGATAGTCCGAGCGACCCGTCGCGATGATGCAGTCCGGCCGCGCGGCCTTCGCCTCGTCGGGTGTGATCTCGGGGTCCGGATTGGCCATGGCGAAGATGATGGGGTTCGGCGCCATCGCCTGGAGCATCTCCGGCGTGAGCGCGCCCTTCACCGAAAGGCCGAAGAAGCAGTCCGCGCCGTCGAGCGCCTGCGTCAGCGTGCGGCGATCCGTCTCGATCGCATGCGCCGACTTCCACTGGTTCATGCCTTCGGTGCGGCCTTCGTAGATCACGCCCTTGGTGTCGCAGAGGATGAGGTTGCTCGGCGTGAAGCCGATCGCCTTGAGCAATTCGAGGCACGCAATGCCGGCAGCACCCGCGCCATTGCAGACAAGCTTGGTGTTCTTGATGTCGCGGCCGGTCAGATCGAGCGCGTTGAGCAGGCCGGCGGCGGAAATGATCGCAGTGCCGTGCTGGTCGTCGTGAAACACAGGAATGTCCATCAATTCCTGCAGGCGTTGCTCG
>JAXDOA010000248.1:0-3646 GCA_034669125.1 Hyphomicrobiales bacterium | reverse complement strand
CGAGGCGGCGCGGTTGTAGCCGATCTGCAGCCGGCGCTGGATATAGCTGGTCGAGGCCTTGCGGTCGCGCATCACGATGGCGACGGCCTGGGAATAAAGGTCGTTGGTCTGGCCCATCGCGGAATTGTCGAACACCGCGCCGTCCTCACCCTCTTCCTCCAGCTCGTCATGCGCCGTGACGGCTTCGAGGTACTGCGGCGTGCCCTGGGTCTTGAGATGGCGGACGATCTTCTCGACCTCCTCGTCCGTGCAGAACGGCCCGTGCACGCGGCTGATACGCCCGCCACCCGCAATGTAGAGCATGTCGCCCTGGCCGAGCAGCTGCTCGGCGCCCTGCTCGCCCAAAATCGTGCGGCTGTCGATCTTCGAGGTCACCTGGAACGAGATGCGGGTCGGGAAATTCGCCTTGATGGTGCCGGTGATGACATCGACCGAAGGGCGCTGCGTCGCCAGGATCACGTGGATGCCGGCGGCGCGCGCCATCTGGGCGAGGCGCTGGATCGCGCCCTCGATGTCCTTGCCGGCGACCATCATCAGGTCGGCCATTTCGTCGACGATCACCACGATGTAGGGGATGTGGTCGAGCTCGAGATCCTCCTTCTCGTAGATCGCCTCGCCGCTCTCCTTGTCGTAGCCGGTGTGTACCGTGCGGCTGAGCGTCTCGCCTTTCTGTCGTGCTTCGGCGACGCGCGCATTGAAGCCGTCGATGTTGCGCACGCCGAGCTTGGACATCCGGCGATAGCGCTCTTCCATCTCGCGCACCGCCCATTTGAGTGCGACGACCGCCTTCTTCGGGTCGGTGACCACCGGGGTGAGCAGATGCGGGATGCCGTCATAGACGGAGAGTTCGAGCATCTTGGGATCGATCATGATGACGCGGCAGTCGTCGGGACGCAGCCGGTACATCAGGCTGAGAATCATGGTGTTGATGGCGACCGATTTGCCCGAGCCGGTGGTGCCGGCGATCAGGAGATGCGGCATGCGGGCGAGATCGACGATGACGGGATCGCCGCCGATGGTCTTGCCGAGACAGAGCGGCAGCCGCGCCTGCGTGTCGGTGTATTCGCTCGCGGCCAGAAGCTCGCGCAGCAGCACCTTCTCGCGCTTGGGATTGGGCAGTTCGATGCCGATCGCGTTGCGCCCCTGGACCACGGCAACGCGCGCCGAGACCTTGCTCATCGAGCGCGCGATGTCGTCGGATAGCCCGATGACGCGCGAGGACTTGATGCCGGGCGCCGGTTCGAGTTCGTAGAGCGTGACCACGGGGCCCGGATGCGCGTTGATGATCTCGCCGCGCACGCCGAAATCGCCGAGCACGCTTTCGAGCGCGCGGGCGTTTTCCTGGATCGCCTCGGTGGAGAGCGTTGCGCGATCGAGCGCGCGCGGCGCCGCGAGCAGCGCGAGCGAGGGGAATTCGTAGCCGTCGCGGCGCTTCGCGGCGGGGCGCGCGGCGGGCTTGATGCGCTTGCGCGGCGCGACTTCGACTTCGGCTTCCTCTTCCTCGGTCTCATCGGCCTGATCGTCGGCCGGGTTGGAATAGACCTCGGCATGCGGCTCGACCAGCGTAACGGCGGAAGGATCCTGCCGCAGCGGCACGACGCGATGACGGCGACGCCACGGCAGCATGCCCCATAGCATCGCGGGCAGCAGCGCGATGCGCGCCTTCAGGCTGTAGAGGAAATGGTAGAGCCAGCCGAGCGATACGAAGCTGCGGCGCTCTGCGGGTTCGTCGTCCGCCTCCGCGTCGAGGTCGGCCTTAACAGGTTGCGCCTTGGCTTTCCTGGCCTTTGCGGGTTTTTCCGCGGCCTCTTTGTCATCCTCGGCGCGCCAGCGCCAGCCAAAGCCCGCGCCAAGCGCGAGCGTGAAAAGCGCCACGATGCCGATCGCGATGGCGATGGCGAAGCGCGGTGCGCCGGACAACGGTGCGCCGAAGATCCAGGCCGGCACGCGCAGCAGCGCATCGCCCACCACGCCGCCAAGGCCGGTCGGCAACGGCCACGCCTTGCTGGGCGGCAGGCACGAGGCAAAACCCGCGGCCGCAAACGCGCCCGCGATCCAAAGCAGCCCGCGCACGCGCTCGCGATCGAGCGGGCGGTGCGTGAGCAGCCGCCAGCCCCAGGCGGCGACCGGAAACAGCAACGCGATCGTCGCGATGCCGAACAACTGCATCAACAGGTCGGCGCTGATCGCGCCCGGCAGCCCCAGCATGTTGCGCACGGGCGCGTTGGTGGCGTGGCTCAACGAGGGGTCCTGCACCGACCAGGTTGCGAGCGCGATGGCCGCGATGCCAGTGCCGCCGAGCAGCGCCGCGCCGACGATCTCGTGCATGCGGCGGCGCAGCGCGGCGCGCAGTTCGTCCGAGACGATGTCGGTGGCCGAGAAGGTGTAGCGGATCGCTGGCATGATCAGCCCAACACTTTGACCAAACGGTGCAATGCTTCGGCGGTGGTTTCGCGGTCCTGCACCATGGCGACGCGGATGTAGCCCTCGCCGGCGTTGAAGCCGTCCGCCTGTGGGCGCGCCGCGTAGTTGCCGGGCACCACGCGCAGGCCTGCTTCCTTCCACAGCTTCACGGTCGCGCCTTCGCTGCCGCCATGCTGCGATACATCGAGCCACAGGAAGAAGCCGCCGGCCGGACGCTTGTAGCCGTAGCGGTTGCCGATGATCTGATCGGCGAGATCGAACTTGGCGCGATAGAGCGCGCGGTTTTCTTCCACGTGCGTCTCGTCGTTATAGGCTGCGATCGCGACCTCCTGCGCCGGCACCGGCACCTGCGGGGCGGACACCGTGCGCAGATTGAGAAGTGCGGCAAGAAATCGTCTGTCACCTGCGACGAAGCCGACACGCAGGCCGGGCAGGCTGGACCGCTTCGAGAGCGAGTTGAACGTCACCAGGTTGGCGAAGTCCTTATCCGTGACCTCGAGCCCGCCGGTCGGCTCATCCTTCCAGAAGATTTCCGAATAGCACTCGTCCACGAACAGCATGAAATTGTGCTTTTGCGCGAGCGCAGCGACGCGCGCGAGATAGTCGCGACTCGCGACCGAGCCCTGCGGATTGGCCGGCGAGGCGAGATAGAACGCGACCGTGCGGGCGAGCACGTCCGGCGCGAGCGCGTCGAGGTCGGGCAGGAAACCGGTGGCCCGCGTGGTCGGGAGGTAGATCACCTCGCAATCGGCCGCGACGGCGCCGGCCGAATAGGCCGCATAGAACGGATTGGGGACGAGGATCGCGGGCCGGCCGGCGCGCTCCGGCACGTAGCGCCTGGCCGCCAGCGCGCCGAGAAAGAGGCCCTCGCGCGAGCCGTTGAGGACGATGACCTCGCGGTCGGGATCGAGTGGGCGGGAGAGCTCGTAGCGGCGGCCCGCCCACGCGGCGGCGGCGGCGCGGAACTGCGGGATGCCCTCGTTGCGCGGATAGCGCCCGAATTCGGCGATATGCGCCGCCATGACGGGCGCCACGAAAGGCGGGACCGGGTGCTTGGGCTCGCCGACGCCGAGATCGATCGCGGGCTTGCCCGGCGCGACGCCGGCGATGAGCTCGGCGAGCCGCACGAAAGGCGAGCGCGTATCGACGGTCCGGCCGGCCGAGGACTTGGGCTCGAGCTTGGGCTCGCGTGCTGGGCTGGTCATGACATCTACATGCGCGA
>JAXDOA010000247.1:0-3473 GCA_034669125.1 Hyphomicrobiales bacterium | reverse complement strand
CTGAAGGAGTGCCGGACACGTCACTGCTCATCGTCGCGAAAAATCGCCGGGATGTCGCGGTGGCCCTCGATGACGTTCACGATCTCAGCAATATCATCAACATAGCGAAAAAGGATCAAGTAGTTCTTGTGCATAACGCTGCGGAGATCGTTGCGGAGTTCGGGACGCGGGCGGCCCATGCGAATGGAAGCCGCTGCTATATCGCCGCGCCGATGCCGGAGTTCATCGGTGAACCGCGTCGCGATCGTCCTGTTTCCACTGCGATCGGCAATGTATGCGGCAATGGAAGCGAGATCCTCGTTCGCCTCCGCTGAATAGCGCAGCCGGGGCATCAAGAACCCTTGTTGCGGGCGTGCTCCCATGCGTCCAGGCGTGCCGCAATGCTGGTTTCGACCTCTTCGTCGGTGAAACTGCCGCCCCGCTCGATCGATCTGGTCACCATCTCTCGCAACGCCGCAAGTTTTACCTGACCTTCGGCGCTGAGTTCACCGGGGGCAACGACGCGCTCCTCGATATCTGCCAAGACTGCCGCAGCATCCTCCTGTGCGCCCGCGGGCCAATCCGCGACGCGCTGAAGAATTTCCTCAAGCCTCTTGTTCATCCTTCGAATCTAGCACTGAACAGCCTTTATCGCCACACCCCGCTCGAACCGGATGCGGCGATCTGCGTTATGCCAGAGGAGGATGTTCCATGCCTTCAACGGCGATCGAGCACATCAGCTATGACGAGGCGACGCGCGAACTCCACGTCACCTACGTGGGCGGCGGGACGTACACCTATTACGGCGTCCCGAAACAGGTCTATGCGGCGTTTCGCGCGGCTCCCTCGAAGGGGCAATTCGTCAACCAGTTCGTGAAGAACCGTTACGATTTCCGGCGCCATTCCCGCTCGGCCTGAGGCTTACTTCCTCATTGCGGCCGGTGCGCGCGGCGGCTCATCGTCGGCGGCAAGCTCGGCCAAAGCAGCCTGGAAGTCCTTCGCCTCGCGGAAATCGCGATAGACTGAAGCGAAGCGAACATAGGCGACTTCGTCGAGTTCGCGCAGGTGTGCGATCACAGTCTCGCCGATGGTTTCGTGGCTGATTTCGCTCTCGCCGAGGCTCTCAAGCTCCTGCACGATCTTCGAGACCGTCCGCTCGATGCGCTCGGGCTCGACATTGCGCTTGCGCAGCGCGATCTCGAACGAGCGCGCGAGCTTGTCGCGATCGAACGGCACGCGCCGCCCGTTGCGCTTGATCACGGTCAGTTCGCGCAACTGCACCCGCTCGAAGGTGGTGAAACGGAAGTTGCAGGAGAGGCACACGCGACGGCGCCGGATCGCCGCCGAATCCTCGGTCGGCCGCGAATCCTTCACCTGGGTATCGAGGCTCTGGCACTTCGGACAACGCATGGCCGTTTGACCCCCACCCGGCCTCCCCCCTCCGGGGGAGGAGAAAACTACGACTGATAGATCGGAAACCGCTTCACCAGCGACTTCACCTTCTCGCGCACCGCCGCCTCGACCATCGAATCCTCGTCGCTGCCCTTCTGCGACAGCACGTCGAGCACCTCGACGATCATGTCGCCGATCTGGCGGAATTCCGCGACGCCGAAGCCGCGCGTGGTGCCGGCCGGCGTGCCGAGCCGAACGCCCGAGGTCACCATCGGCTTTTCGGGATCGAACGGGATGCCGTTCTTGTTGCAGGTAATGTGCGCACGGCCGAGCGCGATTTCGGCGACCTTGCCGGTCAGGCGCTTCGGCCGCAGATCGACCAGCATCAGGTGATTGTCGGTGCCGCCCGACACGATATCGAGCCCCTTGGACTTCAGGCTCTCGGCCAGCGCCTTGGCGTTCGCCACGATGTTGCGGGCGTAGATCTTGAAATCGGGCTGCAGCGCTTCGCCAAGCGCGACCGCCTTGGCGGCGATCACATGCATCAGAGGCCCGCCCTGGAGCCCAGGGAACACCGCCGAGTTCACCTTCTTGGCGATCGCCTCGTCGTTGGTGAGGATCATGCCGCCGCGCGGGCCGCGCAGCGACTTATGGTTGGTCGTGGTGACGACGTGCGCGTGCGGGAATGGCGAGGGATGCACGCCGCCTGCCACCAGCCCGGCGAAATGCGCCATGTCGACCATCAGGAACGCACCCACCTCGTCGGCGATCTCGCGGAAGCGCTTGAAGTCCCAGATGCGCGAATAGGCTGTCGCGCCCGCGATGATGATCTTCGGCTTCGATGTGCGTGCGATGCGCGCCACGTCGTCCATGTCGATCAGGTGATCGTCGCGCCGCACGCCGTAGTGCACCGCGTTGAACCACTTGCCCGACATGTTGACGGGCGAACCGTGGGTCAGGTGTCCGCCGGCCGCGAGGTCGAGCCCCATGAAGGTGTCGCCCGGGCTCATCAGCGCCAGGAACACTGCCTGGTTCATCTGGCTGCCGGAATTGGGCTGTACGTTCGCGAAGTTGCAGCCGAATAGCTTCTTCGCGCGCTCGATCGCGATGTTCTCTGCCACGTCTACGAACTGGCAGCCGCCGTAGTAGCGCCGGCCCGGATAGCCTTCGGCGTATTTGTTGGTCAGAACAGAGCCTTGCGCCTCAAGCACCGCGCGGCTGACGATGTTCTCCGACGCGATCAGCTCGATCTCGTCGCGCTGGCGGCCGAGCTCCTTGCCGATCACATCGGCGATCTCGGGATCGGCTTGCGCCAAGGTCGCTGAAAAGAACGCATCTTCCTTCGCGGCAACGGCTCCGGTCGCGGACATCAGGCACTTTCCTTGAAGATGGCGATGGCACCGGCCGGATAGCATATCGTCCCGAAAGCGCCAAGTATTGGGCTTCGGATGGGATATTGCCCGCTATATCTGGGGGTTACGGAGCCTCGCGGGCGAGCCGCGCCTTCAGCTTCCCGACGGCCAGCTGCTCCAGGTCGGCCTGCGCGGCGCCGACCGGCCCGATGACCGAAACCTCGGTCCCGATCGCCGCATCGATCGCCACGACCTTGACCACGGCACCGATGACCGTGAACTCGAAGAAGACCTCGCGGGCTCCTCCGCGGTCATCATGCCTCGACCACGATGTAATCGTTCTCCACGCTCACCGGAAACGTCTCTGCCTTGTACGGCCCTTCGACCAGTTGCGCGCCCTTCTCCACCGAGACGGCATATCGGCGCGTGCGCAACCGCTGCGGGTCGCACCAGGATTGGCCGGTGCGGATGTCGAACTCCCACGAGTGCCATGGGCAGCGGATGATCTCGCCGCGGCGTGAGTAGCGGTATTCGCCCGGCTCGGAGGACTGGATCAGCCCGGTCTGCTTGCCCTCGCACAGGCTTCCGCCTTTATGCGGACAGCGATTGTTCAGCGCGAAGAACTCGCCGCCGAGATTGAACACGACCACGGCGCGGCCGTTCACCGCGACCAGCTTGCGGTGACCCGGCGGAATGTCTTCAACGGGCGCGACAATGTGCTTGGGCATCGTGTTGTTTTCGCAGCAGCCG
>JAXDOA010000246.1:0-5037 GCA_034669125.1 Hyphomicrobiales bacterium | reverse complement strand
GAAGCGATTCCATAATCCGGCGCTGGCCGACGCGGCCGGCGCGCAAGCCTACATCGACGCCCAATGGCGCGAAGAAACGGTCAAACAGCGTTATGACTGGATTTTCGAATACGACGCGACGAGCGTGGCAGTCTGAATGACTATGAACCGCGAGCAACCTTCGCTCTTCGTCACGGTCGCGCTGTTTGCGCTTCTGTTCCTCGTGCCCGCATGGCCGTGGCTGTCAGGCGCCGTGACGATCCCGTACGACGCGCAGTCGACCTTCTATCCGCCGGTCGCGTTCCTGGCGCGTTCGCTGGCGAACGGCGAATCGCCGTTCTGGTCGCCGAACATCTACGCGGGCTGGCCCATGATCGCCGACCCGCAGTCAATGTTCACCTCGCCGCTGCACGTGCTGCTCGCGCTCCTGAGCCCGGCGCCGGGCTTCCGCGCCAATGACGCCATCACTTTTGCTTATCTCTTCATCGGCGGGCTCGGCATCATTCTGTATTTCCGCGATCGCGGCTGGCACGCGGCGGGCGCGCTGGTTGCCGCGCTCGCCTTCGCGTTCGGCGGCGCCGCGAGCGCGCGCCTGCAGCACACCGGTCAGGTCATCAGCCTCGCCTGGCTACCGGTCGCGTTCTTTCTGCTGTCGCGCGCGCTCGATCGCTCGTCGTGGCGCTGGGGCGCGCTCGCAGGACTCGCGGCTGCGCTGATTGTGCTCGGCCGCGATCAGGTCGCGCTGCTGGAAGTCTATGTGCTCGCCGGCTTCGTGTTCGCGCACTGGTGCGGCGCAGGCTGGCGGGCGCGCGTGCGCGCCAGCATCGTGCCGCTGGTCGCGGGCGGCATCGCGGGGCTGATCATCGTTGCGCTGCCGGTGCTGCTCACCGAACTGCTCGCGCTGCGCTCGAACCGGCCCGAGTTCAGCTTCATCGAGGCCGGGCGCGGCTCGCTGCATTACACGCATCTGCTCTCGCTCACCTTCCCCGATCTGTTCGGCGCGATGGACCGGCAAGTCGATTTCTGGGGTGCGGGCGGCTTTGCCTGGAACGAGCGCTTCGGCATGGCCGACCTCTTCCTCGCCCAGAACATGGGGCTGCTCTACGCGGGCGCGCTGGTGCCGGTCGTTCTCGTGATCGGCCTCACGCGCGGTCTCCTTTGGTCGCGCGAAATCCGCTTTTTCACCTTCGCCGCGGTGTTGGTCGCCTTCTTCATGTTCGGCTGGTACACGCCGGTGTTCCGCGCGATGTACGAGCTGATGCCCGGCGTGAAGCTGTTCCGCCGTCCCGCCGACGCGACATTCGTGTTCGGCGCGCTTGTCGCGGTCATGGCGGGCTATCTGGTGCATCGCGTGCTGACGGGACTTCCCCGGGTGAGCCAGCTTCAGCGCGCAATCGAAGTCGGTCTCGCGCTTGGCGTTCTGGCGCTCACGATCTGGCTATCCGCCACGACGGTCGGGCTGAGCGTCGCGCTCAAACCCATCGTCACGGGACTTATTTGTACCGCCGGCGCCATTCTCGCACTGTTCCTGGCACGGCGGCTCAATGCCGGCGCGCCGGTATCGGCCACGATCCTGCTCGTCGCGTTCACCACGGCCGATCTCGCCTGGAACAACGCGCCGCATGAATCGACCGGGCTTCCTCCGGCCGTCTACGACGCCCTGCGCCCGGACACGCGGAACGAAACTGTCGCGCTCATCCGGCAGCGCCTCGCCGCGCAGGCAGAAAACCATCGCGACCGCGTCGAACTCATCGGCATCGGCTACCACTGGCCGAACATCTGCATGATCCATGGCTGCGAGCACGTATTCGGGCACAATCCGCTGCGGCTGCGGGATTTCTATGAAGCAACGAAGGTCGGAGACACGGTCGCGGCGCCGGGGCAGCGGCCGTTCTCGGCCCTCTATCCGTCCTATCGCTCGGCCTTCGCGGACCTGTTCGGCGTGCGGCTGATTGCGACCGGTGTGCCGGTGGAGCAGATCGACAAGACGCTCAAGCCCGGCGACCTGAGTTTCATCGCGCGCACCGCGGATGCGTACGTCTACGAGAACCCGCGCGCGCTGCCGCGTGTCATGCTGGTCGGCGGCTGGCAGGTCGCCAACTTCGCCAATCTGATTGCCGAGGGATGGCCGTCCGGGATCGACCCCACCGAAACCGTGCTGTTGGAAAAGGAATCTCGCGCGTTGTCGCGGTCGGCTGCCGCAGCGGTCGGAAGCGCGCGCCTCATCCGCTACGCCAACACCGAAGTCATCGTCGAGGTCGATGCGCAGTCCGACAGTCTGCTGGTGCTCAACGATGTCTGGCATCCGTGGTGGCGCGCGACCATCGATGGCGTCGAAGCCGAAATCCTGCGCGCCAACGTGATCTTCCGCGCCGTTGCGGTGCCGCCCGGAAAGCACACCGTGCGCTTCACGTTCGAGCCGCTGCGTGGCGCATTCAGAGAACTGCGCGAAAAGCTCAGCGGCCCCTGAAATCACGGAACACCATGTCCGGCGCGCTGGTGTTGTGGCGCGACGGCACAAGCCGGCCGGCCCATACTTCGACCGCGCTCGCGCGCTTGAAGTCCATGATGCCGCCACGCTCCCAGCTTTGCGCGCCTCTGAGACGCCAGCCGAGCTGCGCCACGTCGTTGTTGATCTCGGTGACGAACATCGAGCGCAGCGCCGCGAACGGCAAGTCGTTGACCGGTGCGTCCAACGTCACGTCAAGCACCTGCTTGTCGGTATCGAGCGCCTCCAGCCGCACGGTCGCGCTGCCGCCGCGCGTGAATGCGAGCCGGAACGTCTTGGTGTTCGGATCGAACACGACCTCGCGGATATCGACGAACGGCCGTTCCTTGAATTCGATCGGGCCGACCATGAAGGACGAGCCGTAGGCGCTCCATTTCAGGTTCGCGGGCGGCAGCGGGCGCGCGCGCCAGTAGCCGTCCTGCGGATAGAGCACCAGCACTTCCTCGGCGCGATCCTGCGCGCGCACCCAGAGCTGCAACAACTGCACGCCGGTCTCGATGCGGTCGCCGACGCGCACCGGCACGATGTTCTTGCGCCAGAAGTTCGGAATGGTCAGGCCGACGAGCTGCAACTCGGGCGTCTCGAAGATCGTGACGCGCCGCGGCTTCTCGGTGATGAACGGCGCAGCCGCGAGGTCCGGACAGTTATGCAGGTCGAACGCCGAGCGGTCGGCCACAACGGTGCCGATGTAATTCGGATGCACCGCTTCGATGGTGAAGCGGCGAACCTCGGGCGACGTCAGTTTGAGGTAGACGTTGTCCTTCTCGGCACACAGCGACGGCTCGCTCGCGTTCTGCACGTCGATCGAAAGATCGTCGGCGGCGAACGCGGCACTCGCGAACAGCAGCGCGGCCGCAATGCTAACGCAACGCATACACATCCCCGGAATTCGCCTCCACGGGCAAACCATCGAGCCAGCGGCCGATCGCCTCCGCGCCTTGCCAGTCATCATGCACCAGCGTCTGGCTCTCGCCCAACGCCGCATTGTAGCGGACGTACCCCAGCGCGTGACAGCGCAAGAGGCAGGCATGGGCGACGTCGCGCTGGATCGTGGTAAATTCAAACGACAGCGCCTTGACCGGCTGGGTGAGGCCGGCCAGCGCCTCGGCCTCGAAGCCCTCTACGTCGATCTTGATGAATGCCGGAAGGCCGTGACGTGCGATCAGCGCGTCGAGCGTGGTCACCGGCACGCTGATGCTCTTGTCCCAGTGCTGGCCTTCCCAGCCGGCGGCGCCTTGCGAGGCTTTGACGAAATCGGTGGATGCGGTCGACACCGTCGGATTGTCGGTGTTGATCCGCATATCGATCTCGCCCGCCGCCGCACCGACCGCGACCGGTTCGAGCGTCACCATGTCGTCGTGGCCGTAGAGCCTGCGCAGCGTCGGCACCAGCGATGGATTGGGCTCGCACGCGACCACGCGCGCGCCGAGCCGCCGGAACGCCGCGATGCGGTCGCCGACATGGGAGCCGACATCGAATACGAGATCGCCCGGCTTCACGAACCGCGAGTAGAGCGCGTCCATCGCGGCGGTGTCGCGTTGATCGTCATAGTAGATGCGCAACGACCGTTCGATGCCGCGCCGCGTGCGGTCGTCGTCGGACATCAGTGCGTCCGCAGCGCCGCGGCTTCGATCGCCGGCAGCGCGAGCTTGCGCAAGGCGGGGGGCGGTGCATTCTCCTCCGGCAACGCGCCGAGGCCGGCGCGCATCAGCAGCCGCCCGACCGAAGGCCACGAACTGATGACGGCGAGCGGGATCGACAGTGCAGGCCCGGCGGCGATGAACAACGCGTACGGAATCGCGGCCGGCACGGTGGCGGCGAGCAACAGGATCGAGAACCATCCGACCAGCGTGTGCGGCCAGAGTTGCCGCGCCGCATCGCTCCACGGCACCGCATGATCGTCGCGCGCCTGTCCGCCCCAGCCGATCTTGCGGCCGAGCACCAGCCCGGCGAGGAACATCGTGTGGCCGACCCACATGATCGGGGAGAGCATCAGGAAGAAGATGGTCTCTGTGATCGTGCTCGCGATGAAACGCGCGGCGCCGCCGAACGAGCGCCGCAGCGCCGGCCGCGACAGCACGTCGAGCACGGTTGCGATCTTCGGCGCGAACCACATGATCAGCGTGATGACGAACAGCGCCATGCCGGCGTCGGGCCGGATGAAATTCGCCGCGCCTTGGCTGGCAACCGCAAGCGAGCCGATCACCAGCAGCCCGATCCACGCGGGACTCCCGAGGAACATCAGCATCGCGAACGCGATCTGGTAGCGGCTCACGGGGCGCAGCCCGCGCATCACGAGATACGGCCAGTACTGCATGTTGCCTTGCGCCCAGCGCAGGTCGCGACGGATGAATTCAAGCAGCGTCGGCGGGTTCTCCTCCCAGCTCGCGCCTTCCTCCGGCAGCACGCGCACCTCAAATCCGGCGCGCCGCATCAGCACGGCCTCGATCTGGTCATGGCTGAGGATATGCGTGCCGTCCGGGCGCGGCGGGATGTCGCAATGCGCGATGAACGGCGCCAGCCGAATGACGGCGTTGTGCCCCCAGTAC
>JAXDOA010000245.1:0-7064 GCA_034669125.1 Hyphomicrobiales bacterium | reverse complement strand
GCGATCATCTCGGCGAACAGCGCGCGCGCCTTGGCGGCATTGAGCGTGAGTGCGCCGCCGACGAGATGGCGCGGATTGATGTAACCGAGCAGCACGTTGGCGTCGGTCACGGTCGGCACCTCGCCGCCCTGGTCGTAGCAGACCGGGCCGGGCGACGCGCCGGCACTCTGCGGCCCGACTTGCAGGGCGCCGCCGGCATCGATCCAGATATGCGAGCCGCCGCCCGCGCCGACCTCCGCGAGATCGATCGCCGGGACCTTGAGCGTATAGCCGGCACCGGTCAGCAGCCGTGAGCCGATCATGATGCCGCCGCCGACCGCGTATTCCTGCGCGCGCGTCACCTCGCCGTTCTCGACCATCGAGGCCTTCGCGGTCGTGCCGCCCATGTCGAAGGTGATGATCTTGTCGAGCTGTTTGGAGCGCGCCACCGCCTGCGCGCCGACGACGCCGCCCGCGGGGCCGGACTCTACGATGTGCATCGGCCGCGCGGCCGCCGCGATGTCGGTCGTCAAGCCGCCATTCGATTGCATCAGCAACAGGCGCGCCGGGATGCCCGCCGCATCGAGCCCTGTGCGCAGCGCGCGCAGATAGGTCGCGACGATCGGCATCACATAGGCGTTGATGACCGTCGTCGAGGTGCGCTCGTATTCCTTGATCTCGGGAAGAACCTCATAGGAGACGCTGAGCGGAAGCTGCGGCGCCTTGCGCCGCACGATGTCGCGGATCGCCAGTTCGTGCGCCGGATTGGTGAACGAGTTGATGAGGCAGATGGCGATTGCTTCGACGTTCTCGGCCAGCAGCTCGCCCACGACGCGCTCCGCGTCGGCCGGATCGAGCGCACGCTCGATGTTTCCCTTGTGGTCGATGCGCTCGTCCACGACCTTACGCAGGTAGCGCTCGACCAGCGGTGTCGGCTTGATCCAGGTGAGATCGTAAAGGCGCGGCATCCGCAGAGTGCGGATCTCCAGCACGTCGCGGAAGCCTTTCGTGGTGATCAGGCCGACGCGCGCGCCCTTGTGCTCCAGGATCGCATTCGACGCGACCGTGGTGCCGTGGCGGATTTCCTCGATCGCGGCGCCTGCGAGCCCGGTCTCGCGAAACAGCTCGGCGAGGCCGTCGACGATCGCGAGCGCATAGTTCTCCGCGCTCGACGACACCTTCTTGGTGTGGATCGACCCATCCGAGCCGAGAATGACGATGTCGGTGAAGGTGCCGCCGATATCGACACCGACGCGAAGCGTGATGGACATTGGCTACTCGGCCGCCTCTGTCAGCATGGACGGCTCGTGCCGTTGAACCTTGGGCACCTCGCGCCAGCCGCGCGCGGCGCGCATGTGCGCACGAAGCTGTTGCGTCGTCGCGAGATCGACGCGCCAGGCCTTGGTGTCCACGAGCACGCCGTAATCCGCCTTCGCGCGCGCCGGCGATAGAATTTCGTTGCGCACGTCGCGCAGCACGGCGGCGGGATCGCGTTCGAGCGGGTCGCCCCAGCCGCCGCCGCCGGCCAGCACATGGCGGAACACGTCGCCCTTGCGGATGGTCATGGTGAGCTTCGAGGGGACGAGCCGGCCGTCGGTGTCCGGATTGAGATAGTTCTCGGAAGGGCCCCCGGGGCTGCCGCCATAAAGGCCGAACGGCCGGTGATCGCGGCGGTCCGAGCGCACCTGCAGCATCGCCTCATGCTCGAGGAAGCGATAGTCGCGCCGGAACGGAACGCCGCCGCGGAATTTGCCGGCGCCGGCCTTGTCGGCCACGAATTCGTAGGCCGTGATCGAGAGCGGCATTTCGGTCTCGGTGACCTCGATCGATTGCGACGCCATGTTCGCCATCATGTGCGAGTTGCCGTCGAGCCCGTCGGCCCACGGGCTGCCGCCCCAGGCGCCGCAGGTGAAATCCACATAGATGAACGGCTTGCGCGCTTCGTCGTAGCCGCCGATCGAGATGCCGGTATTGCCGCCGTCGCCCGCCGCCGTCACCTTGTCGGGCAGCATCATGGCGAGCGCACCGAACATGCAGTCCACCATGCGGAAGCCGGTCAAGCCGCGCGCCGCGCAGGCGGCCGGCAGCACGCCGTTGCCGATGGTGCCGGGCGGGCAGATCACGTCGATTGCGCGGAACACGCCCTCGTTGCTCGGAATGATCTGCGGCAGCACCGAGCGCACCGCGCAATAGGACGCCGCCTTGGTGAATGAGAGCGTGTTGTTGATGGCGCCTTTGACCTGCGGGCTGGTGCCGGTCCAGTCGACCACCATGCCGCCGCCGGACTTGCGGATGGTGACGAACAGGCGGATCGGCTTGCCGTAGTCGACGCCGTCGTCGTCGATCCAGTCCTCGAAGCTCCATTCGCCGTCGGGAAGCTTGGCCAGCTCCGCGCGGGTGAGCCGCTCCGCATGGTCGAGCACGTCGGCCATCAGGTCCCTGGTGCGGGCCGGGCCATATTTGGCGATCAGGTCGGCGAACTGCCGCTCGGCGATATGGCAGGCGGCGAGCTGCGCGCGCAGATCGCCCGCCACCTGGATCGGCAGCCGGACGTTCCGCTCGATGAACGTCATGATGGTCTTGTTGAGCTTGCCGGCCTCATAGAGCTTCAACGGCGCGATGCGCAGACCCTCGGCGTAGATCTCGGTCGAGTCCGAGGCGTTCGATCCGGCAACGCGCCCGCCGACATCGGAGTGATGACAGCAAGTGCAGGCGAACGCGAGCCGCTCCCCTTCGTGATAGAGTGGCTTGAAGATGAAGATGTCCGGCAGGTGCATGCCGCCGTCGAACGGGTCGTTCATGATGAACACGTCGCCCGGCGCCATGTCGTCGCCATAGTGGCGCATGATCGACGCCATCGCGGTCGGAACCGAGCCGAGGTGCCCCGGAAGGGTGAGGCCCTGCGCGACGAGCTTGCCGTCGGCGTCGGCGAAGCCGGTGGAGTAATCCATGTTGTCCTTGAGCACGCCCGAATACGTCGTGCGGAAAATGGTCAGCGCCATTTCGTCCGCGATCGAGAACAGCGCGTTCTTGAATAGCTCAAGCAGGATCGGATCGTCGGTCTTGGCCACCAGTCACGTTCCCTCAAGCGCTGCGCGTTGCGCCCGTGCGTTCATATGCTGGCGCCGCGCGCGCTGACCGGCCAAAGCACCTCGACGCGGCCGTTGCGCACGCCGACATACCAGTCGTGCAGATTGACGGTCGGATCGCAGTGCCCCGGAATGAGCCAGACCTTGTCGCCCAGACTCAAACGCTTCGCCTTCGGCCCGACTTTGAGCTTGCCGTGCTCGTCCGACACGGCCGTGAGCTCGACATCGTCGCGGCCATGCACCCAGGGCGGGCCTTTTTCGGCGCTGTAGGATTTGAGCCCCGCGTCCACGATCGCGCGGTCGTCGGCCGGGGTGCTGATCACCGAGGCGAGCACAAACAGGCTGTGCTCGAACGCCGTGTAGAGCCCGCCGTCCTTGTTGCCGATTTTCGCGTAGTCCGTGTCCATGAACACGTATGAGCCGACCTGCAGCTCATTGTAGACGCCGCTCTCGGCCTCGAACGCGAACGTTCCGGTCCCGGCACCGCCGACGATCTCGCAGTCGAGATTGTCCGCCCGCAACGCATCCAGCGTCTCGCGCACCGCATCGACCGCCGAGGCGATCGCCTGCGCGCGCTGCTGGTGGGTCGCCATGTGCTGGGCGCGGCCGTGATAGGCCTGCAGCCCGCGGAACTTCAGGTTGGGCGCATCCGCGATGCGGCGCGCGAGCGCGGCCGCCGCCTTGCCCGGCATCACGCCGCAGCGCTCCATGCCGACCTCGATCTCGACCAGCGCGCCCAGCTCGATCCCGAAGTCCTGCGCCACGCGCGAGGCCGCATCGACCTGCTCGACCGAGTCAAAACACAGCGCAATCGTCGCATCCTTGGCGAGCGCGGCGAGGCGGCGCAACTTGCGCGTCCCCACAACCTGGTTGCTCACCAGGATGTCCTTCACGCCGCCGCGAACCAGCGCTTCGGCTTCGCCGACCTTCTGCACGCACTGACCCACCGCGCCGCCGGCAATCTGGCGCAGCGCGATCGCGGCCGACTTGTGGGTCTTGGCATGCGGGCGCACGCGCACGCCGGCCGCTCGCGCAAACTCCGCCATTTTCGCGATGTTGCGGTCGAGCGCATCGAGATCGACCACGAGGGCCGGCGTGTCGATGTCCGCGATGGGAGCGCCGATCTCGGCAGGCGGCGGGTTCATGGGGTTCCGGAGGAGTTTTCGCGCGCAACCTTATTCATTGCCGAACGGGCTTGTCCATTGCGCCTGCCGCGTGCCGGGGCCGCGTGGCGGCATGGCATGCACCTTGCTCCGCTCCCGCCCAAGGGTGCAGACCGGCCGGACTTCCGCTTCTTCAGGCATAGGCAGATCGCCAAAAGAAGTGGCAGACTGGCGTAGCTTTGGGCGGCCGTCAGGGTGCGGCAAACAGGAGAGTTTTAGTCATGGATCGCAGGACGTTTTTGAAGACGACGGCAGGCGCCGGCGCCATGGTGGCGACGGGCGGGCTGTCCACTCCGGCCATTTCGCAAGGTGCGAAGACGCTGCGCTTCGTGCCGCAGGCAAACCTCGCCAACTTCGATCCGATCTGGGGCACGCAATACGTGGTGCGCAATGCCGCGGTTCTGGTGTGGGATACGCTCTACGGCTTCGACGAGACGCTCACCCCGCAGCGCCAGATGGTCGAGTCGGAGGAGACCTCCGCCGACGGCCTGACCTGGACGTTCAAGCTGCGCCCGGGCCTGAAATTCCACGACGGCGCGCCGGTGGTCGCCAAGGACGTGGTGGCGAGCCTCACACGCTGGTCCGCGCGCGACTCCATGGGCGTGATGATCAAGGCACTCCAGCAGGACCTCGTCGCGGTCGATGACCGCACCGTGAAGTGGGTGCTCAAGAAGCCCTATCCGAAAATGCTGATCGCGCTCGGCAAGAACTCGACGCCGATGGCGTTCATCATGCCGGAACGCATCGCCAAGACCGACCCGTTCAAGCAGATCGACGAGTACATCGGCTCAGGGCCAATGAAGTTCGTGAAGAACGAGTGGGTCCCGGGCGCCAAGGCGGTGTTCGAGAAATTCGCCGACTACGTGCCGCGCACCGAAAAGTCCTCATGGCTCGCCGGCGGCAAGAGGATGCTGGTGGACCGCATCGAGTGGATCATCATGCCCGATCCGGCGACCGCTTCGGCCGCGCTGCAGAATGGCGAAGTCGACTGGTGGGAGAACCCGATCACCGATCTCGTTCCGCTGTTGAAGCGGAATCGCAACGTCTCGGTCGATATCGCGGACCCGCTCGGCAACATCGGCACGTTCCGCATGAACCACATGCACCCGCCGTTCAACGACGTGAAGGTGCGGCGCGCGGTGCTGATGGCACTCGACCAGGAAGAGTACATGCGCGCGCTGGTCGGCGACGACAACAATCTGTGGAAGCCGCTGCCGGGCTATTTCACGCCGGGCACGCCGCTCTACACCGAGGAAGGCGGCGAAATCCTGAAAGGAAAGCGCGATCTCACGGCGGCCAAGAAGCTGCTCGCCGAGAGCAGCTACAAGGGCGAGCCGGTGGTCTGCGTGGTGGCGCAGGATCAGCCGATCACCAAGGCGCAGGGCGATGTGACGGCGGAGCTGCTCAAGCGGCTGGGCATGACCGTCGATTTCGTCGCGACCGACTGGGGCACCACGGGACAGCGCCGCGCACAGAAATCGCCGCCCGGACAGGGCGGCTGGGGCATGTTCCATTCCTGGCACGCCGGCGCGGACTGCGTGAATCCCGCCGTCTACATCGCGATCCGCGCCACCGGCGATACCGCCTGGTTCGGGTGGCCGAACGTTCCATCGGTCGAGACCGAGGTGGACGCATGGTTCGATGCGAAGAATCTCGACGAGGAAAAGGCCGCCATCAAGCGGCTGAACAAGGCGGCGCTCGACAACGTCGTGTACGCGCCGACCGGGTTCTTCCTCGGCTATCAGGCGTGGCGCAAGAACGTCACCGGCATCGTGAAAGGGCCGATTCCATTCTTCTGGGACGTGGCCAAGACCGCCTGACGCGATAGCGGCGGCGATGCTCACGTACGTCGTCCGGCGCGTTCTGGCGACCATCCCGGTCATGGCGGTGGTCGCGCTGTTCGTGTTCAGCCTGCTGTTCATCGCGCCCGGCGATCCGGCCGCGGTGATCGCAGGCGATCAGGCAACGCCGGCCGACGTCGAGCGCATCCGCCAGAACCTCGGGCTCGACCGGCCGTTCCTGGTGCAGTTCTCCGACTGGGCGTGGCGGCTCCTGCACTTCGATCTCGGCCGGTCGATCTTCACCAACCTGCCCGTCACCGACATGATCGCGCAGCGCGTCGAGCCGACGCTCTCGCTGATGGTGATCACGCTGCTGCTTTCGATTACGGTCGCGGTGCCGATCGGCGTGCTCGCGGCGTGGAAGGTCGGCACCTGGATCGACCGCGCCATCATGGGCTTTGCGGTGTTCGGCTTTTCGGTGCCGGTGTTCGTGGTCGGATACCTGCTGGCCTACTTTTTCGCGCTTCAGCTCGAATGGCTCCCTGTTCAGGGCTACACGCCGATCCGCCAGGGCCTGTGGCCGTGGATTGAGAACCTGATCCTGCCGTCGATCGCACTCGGCTGCGTCTATATCGCGCTGATCGCCCGCATTACGCGCGCGACGATGCTCGAAGTGCTGCAGCAGGACTACATCCGCACCGCGCGCGCCAAGGGCCTCGCGCAAAGCCCGATCCTGTTCATCCATGCCCTGAAGAACGCGTCCGTGCCGATCGTCACCGTGATCGGCATCGGCATCGCGCTGCTGATTGGCGGCGCGGTGGTGACCGAAAGCGTCTTCGCGATTCCAGGGCTCGGCCGGCTGACCGTCGACGCCATCCTGCGCCGCGACTACCCGATCATCCAGGGTGTCGTGCTGCTGTTCAGCTTCGTCTACGTGCTGGTCAATCTGGCGATCGACCTTCTCTATACGGTGCTCGATCCGAGGATCCGCTATTGAGCCAGCCGCCCGCCATAGCCGTGCCGGCTGAAGAGATCGCCGTCGCGCCCGCGCT
>JAXDOA010000244.1:0-2704 GCA_034669125.1 Hyphomicrobiales bacterium | reverse complement strand
CGCGATCTGTCCGCATGGCGAAGGTGGCGTCGGTGCGCTCTCGACGCAGGCTTTGCCGAACCCGCTCTGGGGTTTTCGCGGGATGCGCCTCTTGCGCGAGGGGATGCCGGCGCAAGCGGTGGTCGATCATATCACCAAGCCGGATGGCGGCGCCGCGCAACGCCAGTTTCACGTTCACGACGCCCGGGGCGGCATTGCGGTCCATACCGGCGCGAACTGCATCGATTGGTGTGGGCATGTCGTGCGGCCCGGCGTGTCGGTTGCCGGCAACATGCTGGCCGGGCCTGACGTCGTTGCGGCAACCGCGCATGCCTTCGAGTCGTCGGCGGAAAAATCATTCGTGCGGCGGCTCATCGCGGCGATGTCCGCCGGCGAAGCGGTGGGCGGCGACAAGCGCGGCAAGCAATCGGCCGCGGTGGTCATTTGGACGACCGAGGAATATCCGGCGGTGAGCCTGCGGGTCGACGATCACCCCGATCCGCTGGCCGAACTCGCGCGGCTCGAAAACATTGGCCGTCAGCGGCTGTTTCACTACGTGAACTTCATGCCGTCGCGGGCGAACCCAAACGGTACGCTTGATCGCGAGGTGATCGAGGCGGGCATCGCCGCTGCCGTCGCGAGCCAGGACAACTGAGGGCGCTGTTCGCCGCATCGGACGGGCGCTACATTAATCGCAATGCCATCATCGATCGGGGGTTAACCGTGAAAGCTCGCACCGTCCTGCTCGGCACGCTGTTCGCGGCAACGATCGCGGCAACGTCGGCCCTGGCGCAAGGCCATCTGCGCATCGGCCTTGCCGAGGATCCCGACAATCTCGATCCGACGACCGCAGGCTCCTATGTGGGGCGCATCGTGCTCGCGTCGCTGTGCGACAAGCTGTTCGACATCGACAACAATCTCAATATCGTCCCGCAGCTCGCGCTCTCGCATGAGACCTCGCAGGACGGAAAAACCGTCACGATCAAGTTGCGGCCGGGTGTGAAATTCCAGGACGGCGAGCCGTTCGATGCCGAGGCGGTGAAGTTTACGCTTGATCGGCACATGACCAAGGATGACTCCAAGCGCAAGGCCGAGCTGTCGCAGATCGACAAGGTCGAGGTGGCCGACCCGCTGACAATCCGGCTGCTCCTCAAGGCGCCGTTCTCGCCGCTGCTGGCGCAGCTCACCGACCGCGCCGGCATGATGGTCTCGCCGAAGGCCGTGAAGGAGGCTGGCGACAAGTTCGTCCACAAGCCGATCTGCGCCGGCCCGTTCCGTTTCACCGACCGCGTCGCGCAGGAGCGCATCGTGCTCGACCGCTTCCCCGATTACTGGGAGAAGGAGCGCATCCACGTCGACCGCATCACCTATCTGCCGATTCCGGACAGCACCGTGCGGCTTGCCAATTTGCGCGCCGGCGCGCTCGACCTGATCGAGCGGATATTGCCGACCGATATCCCGCAGGTGCGCAGCGACCCGAAGCTGAAGCTGCTGCTGCCGGCTCCGCCGATCGCCTACACGGGCCTCACCATCAATCTTGGCAACACCGACCGTGCCAAAAACCCGCTCGGCCAGAACGCCAAGGTGCGTCACGCACTCGAACTCGCGATCGACCGCGAGGCCATCAACCAGGTCGTGTTCAACGGCAACTTCACGCCGGGCAATCAGTGGTCGGCGCCGTCCAACCAGTATTTCGTCGCGAAATTCCCGGTTCCGCCGCGCAACATCGAAAAGGCGAAGGCGCTGATCAAGGAAGCGGGCGTCACCACGCCGATCACGCTCGAATTGATGGTGCCGAACCAGCCTGACGTGAAGCAGGTGGCGGAGGTGCTTCAGGCGATGGGGGCCGAAGCCGGCTTCGATCTGAAAATTCGTCTGACCGAATTCGCGACGTCGCTCGACGAAGCCGTGAAGGGCAACTTCCAGATCTACCTGATCGGCTGGAGTGGCCGCATCGATCCCGATCAGAACGTCATCAACCACCTGGGCTGCGGCGCTGCGCCATTCAACTGGGGAAAATACTGCAACGCGACCGCGCAGGCGGGCCTCGACGAGGCGCGCACGGTGAGCGAGCCGGCCAAGCGCAAGGCGGCATACGAGAAGGCGTTCACGCAGATCGAGGCCGACATGCCGCTGATCTACCTTTATCACCAGCATTGGGTCTTCGCGTATTCGGCGAAGATCGAGGGCTACAAGCAGCCGCCGGACGGCATCATCCGCCCGCAGGACATCAAATTGGCCCGATAGCTCACCCGAGCTACCATCGTTGTGGGTGATTGCGCGACGTAGATCGCGCCAGCTCGCGGCGATTGGCAACCGGAGTCGTGTGACGATTCGGGGCACTTTTTTCTTATATTTGGTGACGCCGCACGGCGGCGTGACGTGATACAAGCGGGCAGGCCTTATTCGTAGATCGTTGTGCCGGTAATTGACTGCCATGTTGGCTATGCCCAGCACCGTGCCTGGACGCCAGATCAGGTCAGCGCTCTTTGTGGCTGGCGCACTCGCGACTGTCGCCGTCTCGGCGCTGGCGCTGGCTTATTTGTGGCGTGAAACCGGGCTCCGATCGCTTCAGGCCGTCAACGAGCCCCGCATCGAGCTTATCGCCAGCGCGGTCCGGTCGGAGATCAACCGGCAGGACCATTTGCCGGTCCTCCTTTCGCTAGACGACAACGTGCGGGATGCGCTGAAGACGCCTCAGAACCAGTCGCGTCTCGCGCAACTC
>JAXDOA010000243.1:0-13759 GCA_034669125.1 Hyphomicrobiales bacterium | reverse complement strand
CAGAAGATCGATCCGATTGCCGAGGCCTTGAAGAAAGACACCAAGAAGCCCGATCCGAAGACGCAGCAGAAGGCGGAGACGCAGCAGAAGAAAGTCGAGCCGCCCAAGCCGCAGCCCAAGTTCGATGCGAGCCGCATTGCGGCCCTGCTCGACAAGCGCGATCCGCAGCGCAAGGCGGCGACCGGCGACACGCTGAGCAATACCCCCTCGCTCGGCACCGCGACCGGAACGGCCGTGGCGCTGTCGCAGAACGAGATCGATGCGCTGCGTGCGCGGCTGCGCCAATGCTGGAACGTGCCCGTCGGCGTTGCCGAAGCGCGCGACCTGATCGTGACGGTGCGCATCCAGTTCAAGCAGGACGGAAGCCTCTCGACGGAGCCGAGGCTCATGAACAGCGGCAGCCACCCGGCTTTCGTCACCGCGTCCGAAAGCGCGCTGCGCGCCGTGCGCACCTGCGCGCCCTACACGTTCCTTCCCGCGGCGAAATACGAAGCCTGGAAGGATGTCATCGTCGACTTCGATCCGCGCGACATGTTCCGTGGATAAGACGCCGCCAGAGAGACCTTGATGCCCATGATGCCTACGGTTCAATTCCGCTCCGGACTCACCCGCCGGCGTGTGTTCGCGCTTGGCGCTGCCACCTCGGCGAGCCTGCTGCTGCCGCTACCTGCCGCCGCGCAACTGCGGCTCGACGTCACGCAGGGCAATGTGGCGCCGCTGCCGATCGCGGTCCCGGATTTCGTCGGCGGCACGCCCGGCGATACCGAGGTCGCGCGCGGCATCACGCAGGTCATCGCCGCGAACCTGCGACGGTCCGGCCTGTTCGCGCCGATCGATCCCGCGGCGTATATCGAGAAGATCACGAGCTTCGACGTGCTGCCGCGCTTTCCCGACTGGCGCACGATCAACGCGCAGGGGCTGATCACCGGGCGCGTCACGCGCCAGGGCGATGGCCGGCTCAAGGTGGAATTCCGCCTGTGGGACGTGAGCTCGGGCCAGCAGCTCACCGGCCAGCAATATTTCACCACGCCGGACAACTGGCGGCGCATCGCCCACATCGTGTCGGACCAGGTGTACGAGCGCCTGACCGGCGAGAAGGGCTATTTCGACACGCGCATCGTGTTCATCGACGAGACCGGGCCGAAGGAGCGCCGCGTCAAGCGGCTTTCCATCATGGATCAGGACGGCGCCAATGTGCGCTATCTGACGCGCGGCGATGACCTCGTGCTCACCCCGCGCTTCTCGCCCTCGACGCAGGACATCACCTACATGTCCTACGGCCAGGGCGACCCGCGCGTGTTCCTGCTCAACATCGAGACCGGACAGCGCGAGATTGTCGGAAATTTTCCCGGCATGACTTTTTCGCCGCGCTTTTCCCCGACCGGACAGCAGGTGATCATGAGCCTGCAGCAGGGACCCAACGCGAACATCTTCGTGATGGACCTGAAGTCGACGCGCACCACGCGGCTGACCGATACGGCCGCGATCGACACCGCGCCCTGCTATGCGCCGGATGGCGCGCGTATCTGTTTCGAGTCCGACCGTGGCGGCCGTCCGCAGATCTACGTCATGGGCGCGAATGGCGGCGCCGCGCAGCGCGTCAGCTTCGGCGAAGGCTCTTATTCGACGCCGGTGTGGTCGCCGAGGGGCGACTTCATCGCCTTCACCAAACAGGGCGGCGGGCAGTTCTCGATCGGCATCATGAAGCCGGATGGCTCGGGCGAGCGCCTGCTCACCTCGGGCTATCACAACGAGGGCCCGACGTTCGCGCCGAACGGCCGCGTGCTGATGTTCTTCCGCGATTCCGGCGGCGGGCCGTCGCTCTACTCGATCGACGTCACGGGGCGCAACGAACAGAAAATTCCGACGCCGGCGTTCGCGTCCGATCCGGCGTGGTCGCCGCTGCTGAGCTGATCGAGGAAACGGCAAAAAGGGATGGCCGATCTGGAACTTAGGGTCGTCGCTTTCCCGCCGCGTTCATACCGCATTAACCATTCTGGCTGGTTTACGCGGGGTGTTCAGGTCAAAGGGGTCGCAGCAAGGGCTCATCAAGGTTGATGGAACGTTCGTTTAACGAACCCCCGGTAGACCTAAGAGCATGCATTGCCCCGGTAGTGTGATGAAGGAGGCACGGGAATGATCGACATGAGTTTTGCACGCACGATGAAATTCGCCGCGATGATCGTCGCGGGGCTTTCCCTGGCGGCCTGCGCCAACAATCCGAACCAGATGGCCGGTGCGAATGCGGGCCTCGGAGCCGGCAACGCCGCGCCCGGCAGCGCGCAGGACTTCGTCGTCAACGTCGGCGACCGCGTGTTCTTCGAGTCGGATTCGTCCGAACTCACCCCGCAGTCGATCGCCACGCTCGACAAGCAGGCGCAGTGGCTCGGCCGCTACAACCGCTATGCCTTCACGGTCGAGGGCCACGCCGACGAGCGCGGCACGCGCGAATACAACATTGCGCTCGGTGCACGGCGCGCCCAGGCGGTGCGCGATTATCTCACCTCGCGCGGCGTCGAGAGCAATCGCATGCGCACCATCTCCTACGGCAAGGAGCGCCCGGTCGCGGTGTGTAACGACATCTCGTGCTGGTCGCAGAACCGCCGCTCGGTGACGGTGCTCAACGCGAGTTCGTGATCGAACGATCAAGATTAAGGATTACGGACCGGCGCCCTTGTGGCGCCGGTTTTCGTTTGAGCGCGTGGCCTCGAAAAAGATCGTGCGCGCGAAAACTGGGTTGCGCGCACAAGCGCGCAGGAACATCCGCTCTCGGAAGTAAAGCAGACATGGTCTGAGAATGCCGTCACGTCGCCGTTTGACCCACAGCAGACATCGGGAATGAAACCAACGGCCTGCCCCGCGCAGTCGTCCGCAAGTAATCTTGACCCCTGCCGGACGTCCTGATTATTATGGTTTTCAAGTAAAAATATCGGCCGAGGCCCGTAGGGCTGTTTTCCATTTCGCGAATACTTCAATACGTCCCCGTGGAAACGACCGGAGAGGGTGTCATGAGACTCACGCTGCTGTCGATAGCTATGCTTGCCGTCGCACTGGGGAGCGCCATGGCCTGCTCGGAGAGCGAGATCCACCGACAAACCGTCGCTTGCTACAACCAGCGCATTCAAAATCCGCAGACCCAACAGGAGTGCACGCGGCGCTGTATCGCCATCCAGGACCAGCAGCGTGAGCAGTGCCCCTCAATCCGTTGCAAAATCGTGGCCGGGATGAAAATCTGCACTTAATTTACATCGCGGCGTCGGACCCGTCGCCAGTCGGCACTATATACGATTGAGACCGTTATTCGTGACCCTTTGAAGTGCGCCACATTCCATCAGAAGTGCTAGACTAGGAACCCTCTATCCAATGCGACAAAGGTCGAGGGGCCCGCTCTCGAACGGCTCTCCAGCAGCTTTGGCTTCCCCCAATCCCATAGGGAAATCTGCCGAACCTGTGCGAATTTAAGAATTCCGCACCAGATTTGCGGTCCAACAATTTCAAAGGGTTAGCCGTGCGGATATTAGGTGCAAATCGCCGCGCATTTCGCTTCGTGGCCCTTAGCGGACATGCAGCGCCGGACAAAATGTCCGCTTCTTGAGGAAGAGCGCCCCCCGGAGTCTTGTGAGTTACGCGCCCGAAGCGGCCTTGCCGCGAAACGAACTCCGCCACGCCGACGGACTCGTGCCCACCACCTTGCGGAAATGATGGCGCAGTGTTTCGGGCGCGCCGAAGCCCGCGACGTCGGCGACGCGGTCGATCGACGCGTCGGTTGTTTCGAGCAGGTCCTGTGCACGGCGCACGCGCAGGCGGATCAGCCATTCGATCGGAGCAGCGCCCGTCGCGGCGCGGAAGCGCCGCGTGAAGGTGCGCACGCTCATGGCGGCGCGGCCGGCCAGCGCCTCGATGGCGATCGCGTCGCCGAGATTGCCCGCCATCCAGTCGGCGACGCTGGCGATGCGGTCGTTGGTGCGCACCGCAATCGGCTGCACGACGAACTGCGACTGCCCGCCGTCGCGATGCGGCGGCACCACCATGCGGCGCGCGAACGCGTTCGCCACATGCGGCCCGTAATCCTTGCGCACGAGGTGCAGCAAGAGATCGATGCCGGCTGCGGAGCCGGCCGAGGTCATCACGTGGCCCTCGTCGACATAGAGCACGTCGGGCTGGACCCGGATCGAAGGGAAGAGCCGCGCGAGCTTTTCGGTGTAGCGCCAGTGCGTGGTGGCGCGGCGGCCGTCGAGCAGGCCGGAATGGGCGAGGAGGAACACGCCCGAGCAGATCGATACGATCCGCGCACCGCGCTCGGCTGCATCGCGGAGCGCGCGGGTGATCGCGTCCGGTGGGGTTTCCTCAAGATCGCGCCAGCCCGGCACCACGATCAGGTTCGCCTCGCGCAGCAATTCCAGGCCGCCGTCGACGTCCACGCGCACGCCGCCGAGCGCGCGCAGCGGCGGCGAGTCGGCCGCCGCAACGGCGAAGCGGTAGGGCAGAAAATCGAGTTCGGGCCGTGCGAGCGCGAAGAATTCGGCCGCGATGCCGAATTCGAACAGCGCGAGCCGGTCATAGGCGAGCGTGACGACGAGCGGCGACATGGCTGGATATTACCGTAGTTTGGCATTCCAGCCAATTCCGCGCAGCCGGCCGGCTCTCTAGGGTGCCGGAAATCCAACCCCGGAGGCCTCGATGCCCACCCCCGTTACCGAACCCGGCTTTGCGGACCCGGCTGCCGCGCTGGCGCATTTCGAGCGGCGGCTTCTCCTCGAAACCGATTGCGACGACGTGCATGAATCGCTGAAAACAGGTGCCGATTTTGTGCTGCTCGATGTGCGCGGACCGGAGGCGTTTGCGCGCGGCCACGTTCCGGGCGCGCTCAACATCCCACACCGGACCATGACGGCCGAGCGCATGGCGCAATACGGCAAGGACACGCCGTTCGTCGTCTATTGCGCGGGCCCGCATTGCAACGGCGCCAACAAGGGCGCCATTCGCCTGGCGCGCCTCGGCTATCGGGTGAAGGAGATGATCGGCGGGATCGCCGGCTGGCACGACGAGGACTTCGCGCTCGAACAGGGCGCCGCGCAGGACACGCAAGCCGCCTGAACGCGTCTGCTCACATTTGTCACAACTGTTTGCCTTGTCAGAGCCACCGGAACCCCGGAATGTAGCCCGCCCATCGATCGTAACGGGAGGGGCGCATGGTTTCGGTTCGGCGACTGGCATTTCTGGCCGCGCTCGGCGTGCTCGCCGCGTGCGGGCAGAGCAACACCTACGTGGCGCCTCCTCCTCCGAAGGTGACGGTCGCGAAGCCCGTCGAGCGGAAGGTGACGCGCTATTTCGAGGCGACCGGCAATGCGGCCGCGGTCAATTCGGCCAATCTGGTCGCGCGCGTGCAGGGCTTCCTGACCGAGATCAAATACACCGACGGCGCGGCGGTAAAGAAAGGCGAGCACCTCTTCACCATCGAGCCGGAGCCCTACCAGCTCAGGCTGCAGCAGGCGCAGGCGGCCGAAGCCTCGGCGGAAGCGACGGTGAAGCAGACCGAAGCCGATTTCGAGCGCCAGCAGGAACTCGTGCAGCGCCAGGCGGCGTCGAAGGCGGCGTTCGATAACTCGACCGCCAACCGCGACACCGCCAAGGCGCGGCTGTTTCAGGCGCGGGCCGACACCAGCCAGGCGAAGATCAATCTGGAGTACACCCGGGTGGTGGCGCCGTTCGATGGCATCGTCACGGCGCGCCAGGTCTCGGTCGGCGAACTGGTCGGCGGCAGTGGCGGCCAAGTGCTCGCGACCATCGTGCAGCTCGATCCCATCTGGGTGAACTTCAACGCAAGCGAGCGCGATGTGCTGCACGTGCGCGACATGCTCCAGAAACGCGGCGAGAAGGCCACGGATCTGCTCGGCACCGCGGTTGAGGTCGGTGTCCAGACCGATGCCGGCTACCCGTACAAAGGCAAGCTCAACTACATCGCCCCGACCGTGAACCAGGCGACCGGCACGCTCGCGGCCCGCGCGGAACTCGCCAACACGCAACGCCTGATGCTGCCGGGCTTTTTCGTGCGCGTGCGCGTGCCGCTGGAAGAGACGCCCGCGCTGCTGGTGCCGAGCGTCGCGCTCGGCAGCGATCAGGCCGGTCGCTATGTGCTGATCGTAAACGCCGACAACACGATCGAGCAGCGCAAGGTCGAGGTCGGCCCGACGGTCGGCGAGTTGGCGGTGATCGAGAGCGGATTGAAGCCCGATGACCGCGTGGTGGTGGCCGGCATCCTGCGCGCCGTCCCGGGCCAGAAGGTCGACCCGCAGACGCAGACGGCGAGCGCTTCGAAGTAAATGATCTCCAAATATTTCATCGAACGTCCGGTTCTCGCCAACGTTCTGGCGATCCTGATGATCGTCATCGGCGCGGTCGCGCTGCTGTCGCTTCCCGTTGCGCAATACCCCGACGTGACGCCGCCGACCGTGCAGGTGCAGACGCGTTATCCGGGCGCGAGCGCGCGCACCATGATCGACACTGTGGCGCTGCCGATCGAGCAGCAGGTGAACGGCGTCGAGAACATGATCTACATGCAGTCGATGAGCACGTCCGACGGGACCTATACGCTCATCGTCACGTTCAAGATCGGCACCGATCTCAACTTCGCGCAGGTGCTGGTGCAGAACCGCGTGTCGGCCGCGCTGTCCTCGCTGCCCGACGCGGTGCAGAAGCAGGGCGTCAACGTCCAGAAGCAGTCGACCGCGATCCTGTCGTTCGTGACGCTGACCTCGCCCGACAAGCGCTTCGACAGCCTTTATCTGGCGAACTACGCAACCATCCGGCTCAAGGACGAGCTCGCCCGCCTGCCCGGCGTCGGCAACGTGCTGATCTTCGGCGCCGGCCAGTATTCGATCCGCGTGTGGCTCGATCCCGAGAAGCTCAAAGCGCGCGGAATGACCGCGTCGGATGTCACGCAGGCATTGCAGCAGCAGAGCCAGCAGGTCGCCGCCGGCCAGATCGGCGGACCGCCCACGCAGGAAGGCCAGCCGTTCCAGTACTCCGTGATCGTGCAAGGCCGCCTTGCCGACCCCGACCAGTTCGAGAACGTGATCGTCAAGACCGGCAATGCCGGCGAGATCACACGCGTGCGCGACATCGGCCGTGTCGAGCTCGGCGCGCAGAGCTACGGACAGATCTTCAAGGTCAACGACCGGCCGGCGGCGGGCATCGCGATCTTCCAGTCGCCGGGCGCGAATGCGCTCAACGTGCAGACCGCGGTCGAGAAGCGCATGAAGGAGCTCGCGCGCGAATTTCCCGCCGGGCTCGTGTTCGAGGTTCCGTTCGACACCACCAAGTTCGTCGACGAGGCGATCAAGGAAGTCTATCTGACCCTGATCGAGGCCGCGCTGCTGGTGCTCGTCGTCATCCTGATCTTCCTGCAGGACTGGCGCGCCATGCTGATTCCGGCGACCACCGTGCCGGTGACGATCATCGGCGCGTTCGCCGCGATGGCGGCACTCGGGTTTTCCATCAATCTCTCGACGCTGTTCGCCATCGTGCTGGCGATCGGGATCGTGGTCGACGACGCGATCGTCATCGTCGAAGGCGTCGCGCACAACATCGAGCGCGGTCTCACCCCGCACGACGCCTCGATCAAGGCCATGGATGAATTGTTCGGGCCGATCATCGGCATCACGCTGGTGCTGATGTCGGTGTTCATCCCGGCGGCGTTCATGCCGGGGCTCACCGGCAAGATGTACGCGCAATTCGCGCTCGTCATCGCGGCGACCGCGCTGCTCAGCGCCGTCAATGCGGCGACGCTCAAGCCCACGCAGGCCGCGCTCTGGATGCGCGCGCCGGTGCCGCCGGAGAAACGCAACATCGTCTATCGTGTCTTCAACCGGGGCTATGACGCGCTGGAGCGCGGCTACACGCGGCTGATCGGCCGCATGGCGTCTGCGAGCGTGGTGTCGGTCGCCCTCGCGCTGCTGATCGTCGCCGCCGGTCTCTACGGGCTCTCGCGCGTTGCGTCCGGCTTCATTCCGATCGAGGACCAGGGCTATCTGGTGGTCGCCGTGCAGCTTCCCGACGGGGCATCGCTCGAGCGCACCCAGAAGGCGATGGATCAGGTCGCCGAGATCGCCAGGAAGACGCCGGGCGTCGACCAGGTCGTCACCGTTGCGGGCATCTCGCCGCTCGACAATTCGGCGTCGCTCGCGAACGCCGGCGTCGCTTACGTCACGCTCAAGCCGTGGAGCCAGCGCGGCAAGGGCCAGGATCTGCTCCCGCTGTTCATCGGCATGAACCGCGCCATGCAGGACGTGATGGATGCGCGCGTGCTGGTGGTGCCGCCGCCGCCGATCCAGGGCGTCGGCAATGCGTCCGGCGTCACCATGCAGATCGAACTGCGCGACGGCAGCTTCGACTTCGCCAAGCTGCAAACCCTCGCCAACGCGATGGTCGAGGCGGGCACGGGCCAGAGCAGCTTTCAGCGCATGATAACGACGTTCCGCTCCGATGCGCCGCAATACCGCATCGATGTCGACCGCGTGAAGGCGCAGACCCTGCACGTGAATGTCGATCAGGTCTTCTCGACGATCCAGACCTTCCTGGGATCGGCCTACGTCGTCCAGTTCAACAAGTTCGGCCGCACCTTCCAGGCCTACGTGCAGGCCGACGCGAAATTCCGCCTGCGGCCGGAAGACATATCGAACCTCAACGTGCGCAACTCTCAGGGCCAATCTGTGCCGATCGGCACGCTCGCCGAGATCGTGCCCACCACCGGGCCGCCGCTGATCAGTCTTTACAATCTCTACCCGACCGCGACCGTCATCGGCATTCCGGTGCAGGGCGTCTCGTCGGGCGAGGCGATGGCGCTGATGGAGCAGATGGCGGCGCGGATTCTGCCCGCGGGCACCGGCTTCGAATGGACCGCGTTGTCCTACCAGGAGAAGCTCGTCGGCAGTCAGATGTATTTGGTGTTCGGGCTCGGCCTTCTGCTCGTCTATCTGGTGCTCGCCGGGCAGTACGAGAGCTGGTACGCGCCGCTGTCGATCGTGCTGTCGGTACCGCTGGCGCTGGTCGGTCCGGCGTCCACGCTGCTCGGGCTGAAGGTCGACGCGAACCTTTACGTGCAGATCGGCCTGATCCTGCTGATCGCGCTCTCAGCCAAGAACGCGATCCTCATTGTCGAGGTCGCGCGCGAGCGGCGTATCAAGGAAGGCCATCCGATCGTGCAGGCCGCGGTCGAGGCCGCGCGGGCCCGTTTCCGCCCGATCCTGATGACGTCGATCGCATTCATCCTCTCGGTCGTGCCGCTGGTCATCGCGACGGGCGCGGGCGCGAGCGCACGCAAGTCGATCGGCATCACGGTGTTCACCGGCATGATCGCCTCGACCTGTCTGGCGGTGCTGTTTGTCCCGTCGCTGTTCGTGGTGATCCAGCGCTTCGAGGAGTGGGTGAAGGGGCGCAAGAAGGGGCAGGTCGAGACCGTGGCGGCGGAGTGACGCTAAGTCATAAAAGTCTCCGCACTCGAAATAATGCATCTTTTTTGATACATGCCATGGCGACTTTACATCCGGTCCCGCTGATATTCTGGCGGTCGGCGACAGGGCGGGAGCCGGTACGAGACTGGCTCAACGACCTGCCGAGAGGGGACAAGAGGACAAGAGGACAAGCGGACAATCGGCCGAGATATCGCAAAGGTGCAGTTTGGGTGGCCCGTCGGATTGCCGATATGCCGCTCCTTGAGCGGCGGATTGTGGGAGGTCCGATCTTCACTGCCGAGCAGGCGCGAGGCCCGTGTCATCTTCGGATTTTATGACGAAGCGCTTGTCGCCCTGCATGCCTTTATAAAGAAGGCGCAGAAGACCCCGGTTGGCGAACTTGCGATCGCGCGACAAAGGATGACGGAGATGCAATCATGGCCCGGACGAACCCGCATCTAGGATCGAGCTTCGAAAGCTGGCTTGACGAAGCCGGCATCCGGGAGGAGGCGACGGCGGCTGCCATCAAATCCGTGATTGCGCGTCAGCTGGCATCCGAGATGAAGAAAAAGAAAATCACCAAACAACGCATGGCCCAGTTGATGAAAACCAGCCGCGCGCAGGTCGATCGCCTGCTCGATCCTGACAATGGCAGCGCTACGATTGAAAGCCTGCAGCGGGCGGCACGAATCGTGGGGCGTGAATTGCGGATGCAACTGGTCTAAGACTTGATCGCGGCGGAGTGACGCGGACGAAGCCCTCGATCATTGGGCGCGGCGTCGGCACAATGGCTTCAGAAGCTCGGCTCGAAAAGGGCCGCCAAGGGGGAAACGCAATGGACCGCATCTGGCTGAAGCACTATCCGGCCGGCGTGCCGACCGACATCGACACGACGCAGTACGCCTCGCTGGTCGCGCTGCTGGAGGAGAGCTTTGCCAAGTTCCGCGACCGCAAAGCCTTCATCTGCATGGACAAGGCGATCACCTATGGCGAGCTCGACGACATGTCGCGCGACTTCGCCGCTTACCTGCAAAGCACCGGGTTGAAATTCGGCGACCGCGTCGCCGTCATGATGCCGAACGTGCTGCAATATCCGGTCACGACATCCGGCATCCTGCGCGCCGGCATGACGGTGGTGAACGTCAACCCGCTCTATACGCCGCGCGAGCTGGAGCATCAGCTCAACGACTCCGGCGCCGAGGCGATCGTCATTCTGGAGAACTTCGCCACCACGCTGGAGAAAGTGCTCAAGAACACGCGCGTCAAGCACGTCATCCTCGCCAACATGGGCGACATGCTCGGCTTCCCGAAGGGCGCGATCGTCAATCTTGTGGTGCGCAAGGTGAAGAAGATGGTGCCGCCGTATTCGCTCCCCTCAGCGGTGCAGTTCAAGGCCGCGCTCGCCGCCGGCAAGGGCAAGCCGCTCAACACGCGCAAGATCGCGCCCGACGATGTGGCGTTCCTGCAATACACCGGCGGCACTACGGGCGTGTCGAAAGGCGCGACGCTGCAGCACCGGAACATCGTGGCGAACGTGCTGCAGAACGATGCCTGGCTGCAGCCGGCGCTGTCGAAGGACCCGAAGGTCGATCAGCTGATGATCGTCACGGCGCTGCCGCTCTATCATATCTTCGCCTTGACGGCCTGCTTCCTGCTCGGCATGCGCGCCGGCGGCGTATGCCTGCTGATCCCCAATCCGCGCGACATTCCGGGCTTCGTGAAGGAGCTGCAGAAGTACAAGGTGCACAAATTCCCGGCGGTGAACACGCTGTTCAACGCGCTGCTCAATCATCCGGACTTCGGCAAAATCGATTTCTCGCAGCTCAAGATCGCGGTCGGCGGCGGCATGGCAGTGCAGCGCGCGGTCGCGGAGCGCTGGGTGAAGGCGACCGGCGTGCCGCTGGTCGAAGGCTACGGGCTGTCGGAGACCTCGCCGACGCTGACCTGCACGCCTGGCGACTCGACCGAATTCACCGGCACCATCGGCCTGCCGGTGCCCTCGACCGACGTCTCGATCCGCGACGACGACGGCAACGAGATCCCGCAGGGTCAGCCGGGCGAAATCTGCGCGCGCGGCCCGCAGGTGATGTCGGGCTACTGGCAGCGGCCCGAGGAAACCGCGCAGGTGATGACCAAGGACGGCTTCTTCCGCACCGGCGACATCGGCGTGATGGACGAGCAGGGACGCTTCAAGATCGTCGACCGCAAGAAGGACATGGTGCTGGTCTCGGGCTTCAACGTCTATCCGAACGAGGTCGAGGACGTGATCGCGATGCATCCGGGCGTGCTCGAGTGCGCGGTGATCGGCGTGCCGGACGCGGCCTCGGGCGAGGCCGTGAAGGCGTTCGTGGTCAAGCGCGATCAGGCGCTCACCGAGGATGAGCTCAAGCGCTTCCTCGCCGAGCAGCTCACCAACTACAAGCGGCCGAAGTTCATCGAATTCCGCGACGAGTTGCCGAAGACCCCGGTCGGCAAGATCTTGCGCCGCGCGCTGCGCGACGAGCCGGCCAAGCAGAAGGCGGCCTGAGTTCTTGGCCATCCTTCGAGACGCCGCGCTTTGCGCGGCTCCTCAGGATGAGGTCCTCATGGTGAGGAGCGGGGCGAAGCCCCGCGTCTCGAACCATGGCCGCGGGCGGCCGTGGTTAATCCTTCCTAAACGCCTCAGTCACAATTTAGACGCAGCGATTCGTATTCTAGGACGCCTGTTAGCGGGCGATTTCACACCCATGACCCGACACCTGCTCCGTGTGCTGGCACCGGCCATCGTCGCCGGCGTTGTCATCGCGTCCCCGGCCTTCGCGCAGCTTTCCGAATCCGAACTCGTGATGCGGCTCAACCGGCTGGAAAACCAGGTGCGCCAACTCACCGGCCAGATCGAACAGCTGCAGTATCGCAATAGCCAACTCGAGCAGCAGTTGGGACGAGCCGCGCAGGGTGCGCCGCCTGCGCAACGCACCGCCGCGCCCCAGCCGCAGTATGCGCCGCCGCAAGCCTACCCGCCGCAGCCGCAGGCCTACCCGCCGCAGCCGCAAACCTATCCGCCGCAGCCGAACGTGATGCAGCAGGAGCCCGAGCCGGCGCCGCCGCTGCGAGGCGGCCGCCGCGGCGACGCGTTCGATCCGTACCAGAACCCGAACGCGCCCGGCGTGCCGCGCACGCTCGGCCGGCCCGGCACGATGGCCGCCGCCCCGCCGCTCGACAATCAGGCGAGCGACGAGGAGCCTTACGTCGGTGCGCCCGGCGGGCGGGGCGCCGGCGACCCGCTCGATCTCGGTGTCATGGCTGAAGAGGCCGCGAATATGCCGCCGCCGCGGCGCGAAGTCCGCACCATTCCGGGCGCGCTGCCCGCGCCGCCGTCGCGCAACCCAAACGCCACCGGCCAGCAGATGGTGATGGCGCCGACCAACACGCCGAAGGACGAGTACGACCTCGCCTACGGCTACGTGCTGCGCAAGGATTACGCGCTCGCCGAGGAAGGCTTGCGGGCGTTCGTAAAGAAATATCCGAGCGATCGTCTGGTGGCCGATGCGAACTACTGGCTGGGCGAAAGCCTGTTCCAGCGCCAGCGCTATCGCGACGCCGCCGAGTCGTTCCTTATTGTATCGACCAAGTTCGAGACTGCCGGCAAGGCGCCGGACTCGCTGCTGCGGCTCGGCCAGTCGCTCGCCGCACTGAACGAGAAGCAGGCAGCGTGCGCGACGCTGGGCGAAATTCCCCGCAAATATCCCAAGGCGCCTGCGAACGTGAAGCAGGCGGCGGAGCGGGAACAGAAGCGTGTCGGCTGCGTCTGAGGGTCCTGTTTCGGCGTCCGAAGCAGCCGCGCTATTCGCCGATCTATCCAAAGCTCCGGTTCTTATTTTCGCGGTGTCCGGCGGACCGGACTCGACCGCACTCCTGTGGCTTGCGGCGCGCTGGCGCGCGTGGCGCAAGCATGCCCCGACGCTGATCGCCGTGACGGTCGATCATGGCTTGCGGCCGGAGTCCGCGCGCGAGGCGCGGGCGGTGAAGCGGTTCGCGCACAAGCTCGATGTTGCGCATCGCACGTTGCGCTGGAGCGGCAAGAAGCCCGCGAGCGGCATTCAGCAAGCGGCGCGCGAGGCGCGCTACCGGTTGCTCGCCGGTGCGGCGCGCAAGGCTGGCGCGCGGCACATCCTCACGGCGCACACGCTCGACGATCAGGCCGAGACCGTGCTGTTTCGGCTCGCGCGCGGGAGCGGGATTGCGGGATTGCGCGGGATGCGCGCGGTCACGCCGCTCGCTCCGTTACCCTCCCCTAAAAGGGGAGGGTCGATCGCCGAAGGCGATCG
>JAXDOA010000242.1:0-2769 GCA_034669125.1 Hyphomicrobiales bacterium | reverse complement strand
AATCCTCGAAGCGCTCGAACTCGATCGATGCGCCGGCTTCCCATTTGGTGACCTTGTATGGGCCGGCACCGATCGGCGCCTTGGCGTATCCCTCGGCGCCGACCTTCTCGCGATACGCCTTGGGATAGATCGGGATCACCAGCGCGAAGTAGTCAAGCGCCGCGGGCGTCGGCCGCTTGAACTTGACCCGTACTGACAGGTCGCCGGTCTTCTCCGCCTTGTCGATCCAGTTGTAGTTGGCAGGTGTCGAGACCTTGCTGTTCGGATCGGACACGAGATTGATCGTGTAGACGACGTCATCGGCGCTGAACGGGCTGCCGTCATGGAATTTGACGCCCGGCCGTAAGGTGAATTCGATCGTGGTCGGATCGGGCAGCTTCCATTCCGTCGCCAGCAACGGCTCGAGCTTGAACGTGTCGGGATTGCGATAGACCAGCGCATCCCAGGCCTGATGCTGCATCACAACGCCGGTGCGCAGACTGTTGTAGTAGGGGTCGATGTTCGTCAGAGCGAAGCGATCCGTGATGCGCAGCGTGTCGGCGGATTTCTGCGCCATCGCGGGCGCGGCGAGAAACGCCGTCGTGAAAATTGCCGCGAGAACCTTGGATCGTACGCGCATATTGCCCTCCGCTATTCCGGTTATCCGAACGCGTTGTGAGGCATGCTTCATGCCAAGTGGCACTCTACCATTCCTTGCGCGCCGCGGGCCATGGGCACAGGCTGCTCGACGCGGCAGCGCTCGACCGCGATGCGGCAGCGCGGGTGGAAGCGGCAACCGGGCGGGATATTGGCCGGATCGGGCATGGCGTCGCCCAAGCCGACATCCGGCACGCCGCGGCCCGGCTCCGGAGTGAGCACGCTCGCGAGCAGCGCCTGCGTGTAGGGATGGCGCGGCTCGCGGAACAGCGCGTCGGTTTCGTTGCGCTCGACGATGCGCCCGAGATACATCACGGCGACCTCGCTCGCGACGTGCTCGACCACCGCGAGATTGTGGCTGATGAAAATGTAAGTGAGCCCGAGATCGCGCCGCAGGTCGGCGAGCAGATTGAGGATTTGCGCCTGCACCGACACGTCGAGCGCGCTGGTCGGCTCGTCGCAGATCACGATGTGCGGCTCGAGGATGAGCGCGCGCGCGATCGCGGCGCGCTGGCGCTGCCCGCCGGAAAGCTGCGCCGGCATGCGCTCGCCCATCTCGGACGAGAGGCCGACGCGCTCGAGAATCTGCGCGACGCGCCGCTCGATCTCGGCGGCCGAGAACGTGCCCTGCGCGTCGAGCGGCAGCGCGACGATATCCTTCACCTTGCGGCGCGGATTCAAGGAGGCGAACGGGTCCTGGAACACCGGCTGGATCAGCCGCGCGCGCTCCTTGCGGTCGAGCTCGAACAGGCGCTTGCCTTCGACCAATGCGGTGCCGGAGGTGGGCGCGAGCAGCCCAAGGATCAGCCGCGCGAGCGTCGATTTCCCGCAGCCGGATTCGCCGACGATGCCGAGCACGCCGCCCGCCGGCACGCTGAACGTGACATCGTCGACGGCGATCACGTGGCGTTGCGGCGCGAGCAGGCCGGAGCGCACGCGAAATTCGCGCCGCAGGTTGGCTACTTCTATTGCCGCGCTCATGCGGGCTGCGGCTCAAGTTCGCGCGGCATCAGCCGGCAGAGATAATCGTGCGCGGCGCCCGCGGACTTGCGCGGAATCTCGTGCTCGCAGATCTCGATCGCGTGTGCGCAGCGCGAGCGGAACGCGCAGCCCGCAAAGCCCGGCGGAATCGTCGGCACGGTGCCCGGGATCGAACCGAGCGGCCGGTCGCGCCGCACTTTTCCGGGCGCCGGCACGCAGGACAGCAGCCCGCGTGTGTAGGGATGTTGAGGGCTACGGAACAATTCCGCGGTCGGCGCCCGCTCAACCACTTCGCCCGCATACATCACCGAGACACGGTCGGCGACGCGGGCGACGATGCCGAGGTCATGGGTGATCAGTAGAATAGCAAGGCCGAGTTCGCGCTTGAGCGTGGCGAGCAACCGCAGGATCTGCGCCTGCACGGTGACGTCGAGTGCGGTGGTCGGCTCGTCGGCGACCAGCAATTCGGGATCGCACATCAGCGCCATCGCGATCATGACGCGCTGGCGCAGGCCGCCCGAGAGCTGATGCGGGAACTGGCCGAGCCGCATCTCCGGCGCGGTGATGCCGACGCGGCCCATCAGTTCGACCGAACGTTCCAATGCGGCGGCGCGCGAGCCTCCCTTGTGGCGGGTCAGCACTTCAGCCATTTGCGAGCCGACCGTAAAGGCCGGGTTGAGGCTGGTCATCGGCTCCTGGAAGATCATCGAGATCTTGTTGCCGCGCAGGCGCGCCATCTCGCGATCCGACAGTGACAGCAGATCCGTGCCGGCAAAGCTCATTTGTTTCGCCGACCGCTCACCGCCGCGGGCGAGCAGGTTCATGATCGAAAGTGCGGTCACCGACTTGCCGCAGCCGGATTCGCCGACCAGGCAGTGGGTCTCGCCCTTCTCGACCCTAAACGAGGCGCCGCGCACCGCAGCACTGCGGCCGCCGAACGTCACCTCCAGATCCTCGATCTCCAGCAGCGCACTCATCGCGACCGCTCCGAGCCGAGCAAATTGCGCAGGCCATCGCCGACCAGATTGATGCCGAGCACCAGAACGAACAGCGCGACGCCGGGCACCATGATCACCCAGGCCGAGAAGAACATGTAGTCCTTGCCCTCGGCGATCATGAGGCCCCAGGACGGCAGCGGCGGCGGCACGCCGA
>JAXDOA010000241.1:0-2572 GCA_034669125.1 Hyphomicrobiales bacterium | reverse complement strand
CGTCGGCGACGAACTCGTGCTCGGCGAGGCGGCGGTCGAGTACGCCGTAGAGCCGGTGCGCCTCTTTCAGGTAGCGCTCCTCCGCGTAAGGCGCCTTGCCCTTGTTGTACTTCACGAAATGATGCACCTGTCCAAGCATCGGTCACGGGCCGCCCATCTGCCACATCAGCCATTCGATCACGCGGTAGCGCGGCTCGCCCGATTTCGGCAGGAGCTTTCCGGTCTTGTCCGCGAGGTAGATCAGAATCGCGCCCGACTCCATCAGGCTCATACCGGTGTCGCGGTCGACGATTGCGGGAATGCGATTGTTCGGACTGATCTTCAGAAAATCCGGCTGGAACTGCTCGTCTTTGGAAATGTCGATCGCATGCGCGGTGTAGGGCAGGCCGAGTTCCTCAAGCGCGATGGAGGCCTTGCGGCCGTTCGGCGTCGTCCAGGTGTAAAGATCGATCACGTTGGCTGGCCTCTGATGCGGGGTGCGGTTGCTGACCACTTAAGACAGGGTGCCGAGATAAACGTCAATTAGCAAAAAATTGCACGATGGAGTCGATCAACAATGGTTCAACCCGACCAAAGGCTACGGGTTCATCAGGCCGTCGACCGGAGACAAGGATGTGTTCGTCCACATCTCGGCCGTGGAGCGCGTGGGCTTGAGCACGCTCAACGAAGGTCAAGTCGTGGAGTACGAACTCGTGACCAACCGCGGCAAGATTTCCGCGGAGAACCTCAAGGTCGCCTGAAGCGGCCATTCCTCGGATCAATCCAGTAGCCCCGGCCTCGGTCGGGGGGTTTTTATTGCGGCACCAGCATCGTCGCGTCGGATGCGGCCGCACCGTCGATCGCGCAACGGCCTTCGACGATTCGAATCCGCTCTTGCGCGAGCAGCCCCAGCGCCAACGGATAGAGGCGGTGCTCGACGGCAAGAACGCGCGCGGCGAGCGTCTCCGCCGTGTCGCCCTCATGCACCGCGACCGCGCCCTGCGCGACGATCGGGCCGGCGTCGGTTTCCGCAATGACGAAATGCACCGTTGCGCCGGAGATCTTCACGCCGGCGCGCAACGCCTGCCCGTGCGGATCGAGGCCGGGAAACGATGGCAGCAGCGAGGGATGGATGTTGAGGATGCGTCCGTGCCAGCGCTGCACGAACGCCGCCGTGAACAGCCGCATGAAACCGGCAAGGCAGATGAGCACGATTCGGTTCGCATCGAGCAGGTCCTGCAACGCGGCCTCGAACGCGGCGCGATCCTTGCCGTGGAGCTGATGGTCGACCACCGCGGTCGCGATGCCCGCCTCGCGCGCGCGCGCAAGCCCCGCCGCGTCGGCCACATTGGAGACCACCAGCGCGATCTCGGCCGGATAGTCGGACGCCTGCGCGGCCGCGATCAGCGCGTCCATGTTGGAGCCGCGGCCGGAGATCAGGATGGCGACGCGCTTGCGGGTCATGGGGAAACCATCGGCTCCGCCTCCTACGTCGGAAAACCCCCATGCGCAATGGCGCTGCCGCCATTCCGCCACGGCGCTTGGCAAGACGCCGCGCGAGGTCTATTTGCCACGGGCAAGCATAGGCCGGGGCGACAAATTGAGCATTCCGAACCTCATTACGCTGGGGCGCATTCTGCTCGTGCCGGTAGTGGTATGGGCGATCGCGTCGAACCAGATGCTGTTCGCCTTCCTGCTGTTCGCCGCCGCGGGCGTGAGCGACGCGATCGACGGCTTCCTGGCCAAACGCTTCGGCATGGCGAGCGAGCTTGGCGCCTATCTCGACCCGCTCGCCGATAAGGTGCTGATCGTCTCGATCTATGTCTCCCTCGGCATCGCCGAAGTGCTGCCGCGCTGGCTCGTCATTTTGGTGGTGTCGCGCGATCTCCTGATCGTTGGCGGGGTGATCCTGCCCTGGGTCGTGCGCAAGCCGGTCGGCGTGAAGCCGCACCCGGTGTCGAAACTCAACACCGCCGTGCAGCTCCTGCTCGTCGGGCTGGTCCTTGCCGCGCTCGGGTTCGGCTTCGATGCCGGCTGGGCGCTGACGCTGCTCATGGCTTCGGTCGCCGCGCTCACGCTGGCCTCCGTGGCGCTCTATTTGCGCGAATGGGTGCAGCACATGGGCGCGCCGACGGTCCCGTGATACAAGAGCCGAGGATACGGGACGCGGGATGACGCTCACGCGCCAGATGACCTTCTGGGTGCTGACGCTGCTCGTCGGCATCGTGGCGCTGTGGGTGTTGCGCGAGATCCTGCTCCCCTTTGTCGCCGGCATGGCGCTCGCCTACCTGCTCGACCCGCTCGCGAACCGCCTGGAGCGGCTCGGCGTGAACCGCCTCGTCGCCTCGCTCATCATCATCGGCGCCTTCGTCCTCATGTTCGTCGTCCTCATTCTCATCTTCGTGCCGCTGCTCATGGGCCAGCTCGGCGCCTTCCTCGAGAAGCTTCCGGGCTATGTATCGCGGCTGCAGGCGCTCGCCATGGACCCGAACCGCGAATGGCTGCGCAAGATCGTGGGCGATGGCGTCGCCGACGCGCAGATCGGCGACCTGGTCAAGCAGGGCGCCGGCTGGACCGCAGCCTTCCTCAAATC
>JAXDOA010000240.1:0-23882 GCA_034669125.1 Hyphomicrobiales bacterium | reverse complement strand
CGCGTGCCGAAGGTGCGCGCCTGGTTCGGGTCGCCGCCGTCGTCATAGACGAACAGCTTCACCTGCTGGCCGTTGATGCCGCCCTTGGCGTTGATCTCGGCGACATACATCTCCAGCGTCTTCTTCTCGGGGTCGCCGAGGAAGGATGCCGGTCCGGTGACGGAAAGCACTGCGCCGATCTTGATGTCGGCGTAGGCGACGGTCGAGGTGAGCAACAGCACGGCCGCAATCGTTTTTTGGATCAATCGCATGGGGTTCCTCCGGATGGCGGCCCGTTCCCGGGTCTCGCGCGTTTCGCTTGGCGTCAAGTCTAGCCTTCAGGCCACGACCCGCTCAACTGCCACGGCGCGGCAGTCCATCTCGTATTCGAGCTCGCGCACCGGCGGCCGGTCGTAATGCCAGGTCAGGCCGGCGCCCGCGGCGCCGCGCCGTACGATCTCGCCGGCGAGGAACGGATGCAGGTCATGCACCGTGTAGACCTGCGTGGCGGTGGTATCCTGCCACGTGAAGCCGAGCGCCGCGAGACGCCGCTCCATCTCGCCCAGCACATAGCGGGCCTTTTCAAGGATCGCGTCCGGCGACGTTTCGCCGCGCCGCACCGTGTGATCGCGGTAATTGCCCTTGCCTTCGACCGCCTCGCCGCTGCCCGCGACCACGAAGGTCGCCATCGCGCCCAGCGCCGGAACCGTGAAGCAGAACGCATGAAATGACGGCTCGGCGGGAGGGTCGATCGCCGGACACACATTGCTGCGCGCCACCGGGTTGGCGTCGCCGGTCATGACGCCCCAGCGCTTGAGGGTGCCGGCATAGACTTCGTTGAAGGCGCGGAATCCGTCCTCAGTGAATGGGGCGGGTGAGCGCAACTCGCACGCGCAGAAGGCGGTGAGCGGCCGCCCCGCCTCGCGGATCATGCGCTCGATGTGGGCAAATCCGTCATTGAGCGGGATCGGCCGGTGGAAGCGGACGCGCACGATCTCGAAGCCCGGCTCGGCCGCGACACCGCCCGAATACTGGAAGACCGCCGGGATGTAGCGATATCCGCCCGCCGCAAACACCGTCGTCATCGTCGGCACCGTCCCCGCTGCGCAATCGAATTCGCGCCACGCTGCGGCAACCGCGCACCATTGACAAGCCCGCGCCGCGCTCCGCACACTTGAAACAAGAAATCGGCCTCGCGGCCGCCATTGGGAGGGACGAATGAAGCGTGTAGTCGCAACAATCGGACTTGGCTTTGCGGGTGCTTTGCTCGCCGCAACTGCATTCGCGCAGGACATCAAAATCGGGGCGATCTATGACCTGACCGGCCCGTTCGCGGGCGGCGGCTCGAAACCCGCCTCCATCGGCAACAAGATCGCCATCGACATGGTCAACGAACGCGGCGGCGTTGAGGGACACAAGATCGTCGGCGTCTTCGTCGATGCGCAATCCAAGATCGACGTCGCGATCAACGAGGCCGAACGGCTCCTGAATGAGCAGAAGGTCGACGTGCTGATGGGCGTTTATTCGAGCGCGCAGTGCGTGCCGATGTCCGCCAAGGTCGACGCCGCCAAAAAATTCCTCTGGATGAATGTCTGTATCTCGTCGGCGGTCTTCAAGGACAAGAACCTGCAATACGTGTTCCGCCCGACAATTCATTCCGACCAATACGGCGACGCCTCCTGCTCCTTCATCCGGGATTGGGCGAAGCCGAAACTGAACAAGGATCCAAAGGACATCAAAGTCGCGATCATCCACGAAGATGGGCCCTACGGCGTCGGCGTTGCGGCAAGCAATGAGACGAAGTGCAAAGAATTCGGCATGCAGATTGTGCACAAGGAGGGCTATTCGGCCACCACGACCGATCTCTCCGCGATGATCTCCAAGCTGCGACGCGCGCAGCCCGACGTGATCCTGCACACCGGATACAATCCCGACATCACGCTGTTCCTGCGCCAGGCGAAGGAAGCGGGCCTGAAGTTCTCCGCGCTGATCGGCCACGGGGCGGGCTATAGCCAGATCGACAAGCTCTACGAGACGTTCAAGGACGACGTAAATTACCTGCTCGACGTCGACCCTGTTCCGGCGCAGTTGCTCGATGCGAAGTCCCTGAAGCCCGGCCTCGGCGATCTCACCGCCGAAATGGTCAAGCGCTACAAGGCCGAGACCGGCGCGACTGAAGTGCCGCCGCATACGTCGATGGGCTTCAACAACACCTGGATTTTCCTCAACGACGTGCTGCCGCGCGCGATCAAGAAGCATGGCGGCTACGACCCCGAGGCGCTGCGCAAGGCGGCGCTCGAAACCGACATTCCGATTGGCGGCACGACGCAAGGCTACGGCGTGAAGTTCTTCCCGCCGGGAACGCCGATGGCAGGGCAGAACGAGCGCTCCATCGCGGTGGTGATGCAGTTCGTTGACGGCAAGACCACGGTCGTGTGGCCGAAGGAGATCAAGACCGCCGACCCGGTATTCCCGCTACCGAAGGGGCATGCCTACGCGCGCTGAGTTTATCCCTCCCCGCGAAGCGGGGAGGGTGGTCGCCGAAGGCGACCGGGTGGGGTCGATCCAAGAATTAAGGACCCCACCCCGGCTCGCTTCGCTCGCCGACCCTCCCCCTTCGGGGGAGGGATGAAGCGGACACGGAGAATCCTCTTCACATGCCGATGCTTGAGGTATCCGGACTCACGAAACGGTTCGGCGCCCTGCGGGCGGTCAATGAGGTCTCGTTCGAGGTGAACGAGGGCGAGATCCTCGGCCTGATCGGGCCGAACGGATCGGGCAAGAGCACGACCTTTAACTGCATCGCGGGGCTTTATCCGCCGAACGCCGGAACGATCACGTTCGAAGGCGCGGATATCACCGGGCTCACGCCCAACCGCGTGTGCCACAAGGGCATCGGCCGCACGTTCCAGATCCCGCGGCCGTTCCGCAATCTGACCCTGGTCGAGAACGTCGCCTTGTCGGCGTTCTTCGGGCAGGACAGCCGGGTCAGCCGCACGGACTGCTGGCGGCTCGCCGAAGAGGCGCTGACGCTGGTCGGCCTGTCGGCCGATCCGCGCATCACCACCGACGGGCTGGGCGCCGCAGCGCTGAAGAAGCTCGAGCTTGCCCGCGCGCTCGCCACGCAACCGCGCCTGTTGCTCGCGGACGAGAGCCTCAACGGGCTCGATCATTCCGAGATGGAGCAGGCCGCCGACATGCTCCAGCGCATCCGGCGCGAGAAGGGCATCACCATCGTGTGGGTCGAGCACATCATGGGCGTGCTGATGCGTGTGGTCGACCGCGTGGTGGTGCTCGACCATGGCGAGGTGATCTTCTCCGGCCCGCCGAAGGAAGCGCAGAGCAATGCGCGGGTGATCGAGGTTTATCTCGGCACGGAGGCGGTCGCCTGATGCTTGAACTCTCCAACATCGATGCGGGCTATGGCGCCTTTCAGGCGCTGTTCGGCGTGTCGATGACCGTAAGGGCCGGCGAGGCCGTGGCGGTGATCGGCGCGAACGGCGCCGGCAAGACCACGCTCTTGCGCGTCATCTCCGGGCTGCTGCCCGCGACCTCGGGCGCCATGTCGATGGAAGGCGTGTCGCTGCGCACCACACCGCCGCACAGAATCGTTTCGACCGGCATCGCGCATGTGCCCGAAGGGCGGCGGCTGTTTCCGCGCCTCTCGGTCGAGAGCAATCTGAAGATGGGCGCCTTCATCCCGGCGGCGCGGGCGAAATTCGAGGAACGGCTCGGCTTCGTCTACGAGTTGTTTCCGCGCCTGAAGGAGCGGCGCGCGCAGCTTGCCGGCACGCTCTCGGGCGGCGAGCAGCAGATGTGCGCGATCGGCCGCGCGCTGATGAGCGGGCCGAAGCTGGTGTTGCTCGACGAACCCTCGATGGGGCTTGCGCCGGTGATCGTCGCGCAGGTGTTCGACCTCGTGCGGCGCATTCGTTCCGAGGGTTACACCGTGCTGATCGTCGAACAGAACGTGCGCCAGGTGCTGAAATTTGCCGACCGCGCCTACCTGCTCGAAGTCGGGCGGCTCAAGGCGAGCGGCAGCGCGGACGAGTTGCTTGCCAGCGACGAGATCCGCAAGGCGTATATGGGGATTTGATGGACTGCCAGCTCGACATCTTTTTCCTCGAGGCGGTCCTCAACGGGTTGCTGCTCGCCGGCCTGCTCGCACTGCTGGCGCTCGGCCTCAACCTCGTGTTCGGCGTCATCGACGTGGTGTGGATCTGCTACGCAGAGCTGGTGATGGTCGGGATGTACGGCATCAACTACGCCTACAAGGGCGGGGCGCCGTTCCTGGTGGCGGCGCTGTTCGGCATCGTGCTGATCGCCATCGCGGGCGTCATCTTGCACCAGCTCGTGATCCGCCCGGTGCTGGAATCCGCACCGATCAATCAGTTGCTCGTCACCGGCGGCGTACTGTTCTTCCTGCAGGCCGCAGCCACGATGGTGTTCGGGATCGACTTCAAGAACCTCGGCATCCGGCTCGGCTCTTACAATGCCTTCGACATGTCGTTTTCGTATTCGCGCATCATCACGTTCGGCGTCGCGCTCGCCGCGATGCTGCTGCTGTGGCTGTTTTTGTCGCGCACCTACATCGGCATCGCGATCCGCGCGATCTCGCAGGACCGGGCGATCATGCCGCTGATGGGCGTCGATCAGCGCAAGATCTACCTCGTGACCTCGGCGATCGGCGGCGGCCTCGCCGGGCTTGCCGCCGTATTGATGGTGCTCCAATACGACATCTATCCGCAGATCGGCCTGCAGTTCGGCCCGCTGATCTTCATGATCTGCGTGCTCGGCGGGCTCGGCAACATGCTCGGTGGTTTCGTCGCGGCGTTCATCATCTCGGAGTTCATCGCGGTCGGCGGCTCGTGCTTCGCGACCGAATGGGGCTACGCCATCGCGTTCCTGTTCTTCATGGTGGTGATCTTCATCAGGCCGCAGGGGCTGTTCGGGGGCAAGTCTTGAGGGACAAGTCGTGAAAATCTCCCGCACGGCGCTGATCGGCGTGCCGCCGCTGCTGCTGCTGCTGTTGTTGCCGCTTGCGGTGCGCTTCGTGTTTCCGGCGGCGGAGAAATACTATCTGCATCTGCTGATCCAGATTCTGATCTGGTCGTTCATCTATACCGGCTGGTCGCTGATGGGCCGCTTCGGGCTGACCTCGCTCGGCCACGGCGCGTTCACCGGCATCGGCGCCTACGTGATGGTGCTGTTGTGGAACTACGGCGGCATTACGCCGTGGCTCGGAATTCCGGTCGCGGTCGTGGTCTCGGTGATCGTCGCCCTGCTCGTCGGCTACCCGTGCTTTCATCTCCGTATCATCGGGCACTATTTTGCGCTGCTGACCCTGGCGCTCACCGAGTTCGTGCGGTTGGTCATCGTGGGTCTGCGCGATTACACCGGCGGCTCGCTCGGCACGCAGCCGAAGCGCTTCGGCGACGGCGTTTCTTTTTATGCGATGCAGTTCGAGCCGGACCGCGTGCTCTCGTACTACGTCGCGCTCATGCTGTGGGCCGTCGGCCTCTACATCTGGTGGCGCGTCGACCGCAGCATGGACCGCTTCGCCCTCGAAGCGGCGAGCCAGGACGAGGACGCGGCGGCGTCCGTCGGCATCGACGTGACGCGCGAGAAGCTCAAGATCACGGCAATTTCGGCCGCGATGTGCGCGGTCGGCGGCGCAATCTATGCGCAGTACCAGATGTACATCGGGCCGGACACGATCGCGGGCCTCGGCGTCTCGCTCAACATCGTGTTCGCGGTGATCGCTGGCGGCATGTGGGTGATGCTCGGGCCGACCGTCGGGGCGGTATTCACGCAAATGCTGTCCGAGGTGCTGCGCGTCACGATCCAGAGCTCGGCGCTCTTGCAGAAAATCTTCGGCTCGGCCGTGCTCGCGCTCGACACGATGGTCTACGGCCTGCTGCTGATCCTGTTCATCATCTACATGCCGAAGGGAATTCTCGGCACGCTGCTGGAACGGCGGGGAAAGAAGAAGCCTCAGCCGCTCGTCGCCGCAAAAGCGGGGACCCAGAGCTAAAGTCCACAGAAAGACGCTCTCGACAAGGAGAGAAGAACGGTTGAAATTCCGCCAGACGGTGGAGGCTGGCTGTGGAACTGTTAATCTTTCTCATCATCGTAGGGCTTCTCGCTCTGATTCCGGCAAATATCGCAGCAAAGAAAGGCCGGGATTTTGCACTGTGGTGGATTTACGGCTTCTTTCTTTTCATCGTCGCGCTCATCCATGCACTCATGATGGAGTCGCTGGAAGAGAAAGCAGTACGTCAAGATGCGTACAAGAAACTAGCTGCTGGCTATACGCCTACGAAGTTGACGCACGTGGACTTCGCTGCTGACGGTGTTGTCGATGGCATCCCTTACAAGATTGAGCCTGACGGAGGCATCGTGGCTTTACTTGAAGATCGAACAATCAAATTCAAGAAAATTGAAGATCTTCAGTTGATGCTTGATGCTCGGGAGAAGCGTCGCGGCTCATCTGCCGACTAGGCCGCAGCTTATCCTCATCTTCACCCACCCAACCCTTCCTTCGCGCTAGCGAGAAATCAGGACGCCCGCCTTCGCGGGGCCTGAGCGGAAGAATTATCGCGTCTCGGTCTTGAACGCCTTGGCGACGATGCGCCAGCCGTCGTTGGTCTTGAGCAGCGTCAGATAGTCGACAAAGAAGCGCGGCGGCAGCGCGCATTCGACCTTGGCGAACGCCGAGACCGGCCCGGACTGGTCGATCGTCACGATGCGATCGTGGCGTGGCAGCCCTTGCGACTTCGCGGACGGACGCGAGCGCACCATGTCGAGCCATTTGTCGCGCGGCACGTCGGCCACGTCGCCGTTCGTCTCGGAGTAGAGATGCGACACCGGATGGAAGGCCTGCGCGATCTTGTCGGCGTCGCCTTCATGCAGCCCGTCGAGGTAGGTCCACAGTGTCTTCTCGATCGCGGCGGTTTCGCTGGACATTCATATCTCCCGGTTTAGGCGACCTTCGCGGTCGCGGCCTTGCGGCTGAGCGGCGTGACGTGAAGCGACGTGATCCGGTTGCGCTCTTTCTTGAGCACGCGGAAGCGGAAGTCGTGGAACGTGAAGCTCTGCCCCGCCTCGGGGATCGCGCGCGCCTCATGAATCACCAGGCCGGCGATCGTGGTGACTTCCTTGTCCGGCAGATTCCAGTCCATCAGGCGGTTAAGGTCGCGGATCGGCACCGCGCCGTCGACGATCACCGAGCCGTCGATCTGCCGCGTCGCGCCGGCGACCGCGATGTCGTGTTCATCGGAAATGTCTCCGACGATCTCCTCGAGCACGTCCTCCAGCGTCACCAGGCCCATCACCTCGCCGTACTCGTCGACCACCAGCGCGAAATGGGTCTTGCGGCGCCGGAATGCCTTGAGCTGCTCGGAGATCGGACGGATGTCGGGGACGAACCATGGCGGCCGCGCGAGCGCCACCACGTCGATCTTTGACAGATCGCCCTGCGCGGCCTGGATGGCGCGCAGCAGATCCTTGGCGTGCAGGATGCCAATGATGTTCTCCGGCGCGTCGCGCCACAATGGGATCCGCGTGTACTGCGCGGCCAGCACCGCGCTGACGATCTCGTCGGTCGGATTGTCGGCATTGATCGTCACCATCTCGGTGCGGTGGACCATCACGTCGGAGACTTCGAGATCGCCGAAACGGAAAACATTGTGGATGTACTCCGCCTGGCCCTGCGGCATCTTGCCGTGCTCGGCGGACGCTTCGACGAGCCCCTCGATCTCGACGTCGCTGAGGATTTCGTGTTGCGGGGCTTCCTTGATGCCGAGCGCCTTGAGGACAGAGCGCGATGACATGTTGAGCAGCCAGTTCAGCGGGTAGAACAGCACATAGGAAACGTGCAGTGGATAGGCGATCCAGAGCGAGACCGGTTCGGGCTGACGGATCGCGAGCGTCTTGGGGACCTGTTCGCCAAGCACGATGTGCAGCGACGAGAAGACCAGAAAGCCGACGATGAACGACGTGAAGTGCAGCGCCGAATCCGACATTCCGAGCGGCGAGAGAGCCGGCGTGAGCAAAGCGTGGACGGTCGGCTCGCCCACCCAGCCGAGACCGAGCGACGCCATCGTGATGCCGAGCTGGCAGCAGGCGAGATACGCCTCGAGATTCTGGAGAATTCTTTTGACGAGGCGCGCGCCGAAGCGGTTTTCATCCGCCAGCGTGTTGATGCGAAACCCGCGGCTCTTGACCAGCGCGAACTCCGCCGCGACGTAAAACGCATTGGCGGCCAGCAGAAACAGCGCAAGCAGCAGGTTGATGAGGACGGATGTCATCGGTTGTGGCCGAGGCTCATCGGGACAGCGTCTGCTCGAGGAACTCGCGCACCTGCGCGGGATCGATATCGCGGGCGACGAAGGCTTGGCCGATGCCGCGCACGAGGACGAAATTGAGCTTGCCGCGCTGCACCTTCTTGTCCTGCGCGATCAGCTTCATCAGCGCATCCGCGGTCGTGCGCAGCGCCGGCACGTCGCTCAGACGCGTCGGCAGACCGGCCGCGGCCAGATGATGCGCGACGCGGCCGGCGTCGTTTGTCGGCAGCAGGCCGAGCCGGGTGGAGAATTCGAACGCGCACACAATGCCGAGCGCGACGGCTTCGCCGTGCAGCAGTTTTTCGGAAAAGCCCGCCGCTGCCTCGAAGGCGTGCCCGAACGTATGACCGAGGTTGAGCAGCGCGCGCTCGCCGGTCTCGCGTTCGTCGCGCGCCACGATGCCGGCCTTGCCACGGCACGCAACAGCGATCGCGTGCTCGCGCGCAAAACTTCCCGAAGAGCTGCCGCCCGCGAACACGTCCTGCCAGTTCGCCTCCAGCCAGGCGAAGAAGCCGGCATCGCCAAGCAGTCCGAACTTCGCAAGCTCCGCATAGCCGGCGCGGAACTCGCGCGCGGGCAGCGTGTCGAGCAGCGCAGTGTCGGCGATCACCAGCATCGGCTGATGGAACGCGCCGACGAGATTCTTGCCGTGCCGCGAGTTGATCCCGGTCTTGCCGCCGACGGACGAATCGACCTGCGCCAGCAATGTCGTCGGCACCTGCACGACATTGAGGCCGCGGCGCAGGATCGCGGCCGCGAACCCCGAGAGGTCGCCGACCACGCCGCCGCCGAGCGCGACCACCACGTCGTTGCGTTCGATGCGCGCATCGAGCAACCGGTCGCACACGTCCTGGAGCCTGTCCCAGCTCTTCGATGCTTCGCCCGCCGGCACGACGATTCGCGCAGCGCGAATACCGGAGGCAGCAAGCGCCGCCTCGGCGGCAGCAAGGTGGCGTGTCGCCACGGTCTCGTCGGTAACGATTGCGGCCGATGCGCCGGGCTGGAGCGTCGCAATGCGCTGTCCCAGTTCGGCGAGAAGGCCGCGTCCGATCGCGATGTCGTAAGCGCGGCTGCCCAGCGCTACCGGCACCGTGGTGGTTTCACCGATGCGCAGCGGGGCGGTCATCATGGCGTGGCTTCCGCGACATTCGCGGGCGTGGCGGATGCAACGCCGAGAACGCGGCCAAGCTCGGAGACGATCTCGCCCACGATGATCTCATGCGAGACTTCGCGCGATTCCACCGTGACGTCCGCCTCCGCATAGACCGGATTGCGCTCGTCCATCAGTTGCCGGAGGCGCTGTGCCGGGTCGCCTTGCAGCATCGGGCGGTCGGCGGTGGAACGGCGTTTGACGCGCCGCACCAGCACATCGAAATCGGCCTTGAGCCAGACCGAGACGCCCTTCTGGCGGACGCCGGCGCGGGTGTCGGGATTCATGAAGGCGCCGCCTCCGGTCGCCAGCACCTGCAGGCCCTGGTCGAGCAGGCGGGCGATCACGCGGGCCTCGCCGGAGCGGAAATCGGGCTCGCCATAGCTGCTGAAGATTTCCGCGATGGTCATGCCGGCCGCCGCCTCGATCTCGGCATCCGCATCGACGAAGCCGACGCCAAGCCGCTGCGCGAGGCGCCGGCCAATAGAGGACTTGCCCGCTCCCATCATGCCGACGAGCACGATCGAGCGCCGCCCGAGCGCCGCCAGCAATGCGGCCTCTTGCGGCGCCACAGCCGTGTCATGCGTGGCAGCCTCGTTCATCGGTATTCCGGTTCCAACTGGCGGCCCGAATTGGCGCATTCACCTTGATTTTGCGAAAGGATATACCGCGACCACGCCTCCCTTGCCAGTTCCGCCGGAACGTGATGGTTTGTGGTTTCCGCGCGTGCCGGCCCGGAATGTCGGGTTCACGAGACCGCGGCAGGCATTCCGCGATTAGCGGACGCTGACGAGTCGCCATAATGCCGAGCCTGATCCGCCTTCTTATGGTCGTTGGCCTTCTGGGCGGCGCCGCTTATGGCGCGATGTTCGCGCTCGCCAATTTCGTGCAGCCGAAGCAGCGCGAGATGAGCATCACGATCCCGCAGCAGCGTCTCTCCAAGCCGAACTGATCTCCCCGGCGCGCCGCTGGCAGGGTAGACCTTCGTGCGGAACGATTCGCATGAAGCCATCCGACGAGCGGCTGATCGATCTGTACCTCGACATGCTGGCGGCCGAGCGCGGCGCAGCCGCGAACACGCTCGAAGCCTATCGGCGCGATCTTGAGGATTTCTCCGCCGACCTTGGGCGGCATGGCGGCACCATCGCTACGGCGAACAGCGACGCCATCCGCGATTATCTCGGACGCCTGAGCGGGCGCGGCTTTTCGGCGGCCTCGGTTGCGCGCAGGCTCTCGGCGATCCGCCAGCTCTATCGCTTCCTCTACGCCGAGGGGAATCGCAAGGACGATCCGGCGGCCGCGATCGAAGGGCCAAAGCGCGGCCGCGCATTGCCCAAGGTGCTGTCGGTCAGCCACGTGGATCAGTTGCTGGCAACAGCGCGCGCCGGCATCGCGGGCGAGGGCGCGATCTCCGAACGCTTGCGCGCCACGCGGCTCAATTGCCTGCTCGAAGTGCTGTACGCGACCGGAATGCGCGTGTCCGAACTGGTCGCGCTGCCGGCGTCGGCTGCGCAACGCGATCAGCGCATGCTGATTGTGCGCGGCAAGGGCAATAAGGAGCGGCTGGTGCCGCTCAACGAGAGCGCCAAGCAGGCGATGCGCGATTATCTTGCGCTGCGCGAGGAAGCGGGTACGAAGCTCCAAAAGAAGGGGTCGGCGAAAGCCACGAAATGGCTCTTCCCCTCGTTCGGCGCGAGCGGCCACCTGACGCGCCAGCATTTCGCCCGCGACCTCAAGGCGCTGGCGGCCGCGACCGGCCTGAAGCCCAAACAGGTCAGCCCGCACGTGCTGCGCCACGCCTTCGCGAGCCATTTGCTGCAGAACGGCGCCGACCTGCGCTCGGTGCAGACGCTGCTCGGCCACGCCGATATCTCGACCACGCAGATCTACACCCACGTGCTGGAGGAGCGGCTGAAAAGCCTGGTGCGCGACCTGCATCCGCTGGGAGATACGTGACTTCTTGAAAAGTCGAGTTGCTCTGTGCTAATATATGAGAGTGAAAAAGGTTGCTTACAGCAATCAAGCGCGTAAGACCTTGCTCCGCATGGCGGTGGACGATGCGCGACGGATACAGGGTAAAATCGAGCAATACGCTCAGGACCCGAGCTCGCTCTCGAACAACGTCAAAAGGCTCAACGGCCGCGATGGCTTGCGCCTACGCATTGGCGATTGGCGGGTTATCTTCCATGAAGATCGCGAAACCATTGATGTGCTGATCATCGGACCGCGCGGGAGCGTGTACGGATAGCAAGATGAACAAGCCCACGATCATCACGACACCGAATGGCGATCAAATGGCTGTCATTCCGCTCACCGAATACGAGCGGTTGATGGAGGCCGCCGAGGACCTTGCTGACGTGCGCGCGTACGATGAGGCGACGCGCCGCCTTGCATCGGGTGAGGATGAGCTCGTTCCGGCTGAGCTCGTGAACCGCATCCTGGATGGTGAGAACGCGTTGCGCGTTTGGCGCGAGTATCGTGGCCTGACAGTTAAACAGCTTGCCGACAAAGCCGGAGTTAGCGCGCCCTTCCTCAGCCAAATCGAAACCGGCCAGCGTGAGGGCAGCGTCGAAACAATGCGCAAGCTGGCAGAAGTGTTGAAGGTATCCCTCGACGATGTTGCCTAAGCCGTTGCTTGACTGGCGATGCCCTGCGCGCCAGTTTCCGCCGCGCGCGGCGGCGCTGAACTTTCATCCCTATATTGAGACGTGATGCGCTCTTACCTCGATTTCGAAAAGCCGGTCGGCGAACTCGAACAGAAGATCGAGGAGCTGCGCGCCATGCAGGCGAGCGGCGACGTGTCGGTCACCGACGAGATCGAGCGGCTGGAAGCCAAGGCCGCGGAGACGCTGACCGAGCTCTACGACAATCTCACGCCGTGGCAGAAGACACAGGTCGCGCGCTGGCCGACGCGTCCGCACTGCCTTGACTATGTGGCCGGGCTGATCACCGACTTCACGCCGCTCGCGGGCGACCGCAAGTTCGGTGACGACGAGGCGATCGTCGGCGGGTTCGGCCGCTTCCAGGGCGAGAGCGTCTGCGTCATCGGGCAGGAGAAAGGCTCCACCACCGAGAGCCGGCTCAAGCACAATTTCGGCATGGCGCGGCCGGAAGGGTACCGCAAGGCCGTGCGCCTGATGGAGATGGCCGACCGCTTCAACATTCCGGTGATCGCGCTGGTCGATACCGCGGGCGCCTATCCGGGCATCGGCGCGGAGGAACGCGGCCAGGCGGAAGCCATCGCGCGGTCGACGGATGCCTGCCTGATGCTCGGGGTGCCGAATGTCGCCGTCATTCTCGGCGAAGGCGGGTCCGGCGGCGCGATCGCGATCGCGACGGCGAATCGCGTGCTGATGCTGGAGCACGCGATCTACAGCGTGATCTCGCCGGAAGGCGCCGCCTCGATCCTGTGGCACGACACCTCGAAGGCGCAGGATGCCGCCACCAACATGAAGATCACCGCCGAGGACCTGATGCGTTTCGGGGTGATCGACGAGATCATCCCTGAACCCGTGGGGGGCGCGCATCGCGACCCTCCGGCCGCGATCCAGGCGACCGGGACGGCCATCGGACATGCCCTGGCGGGCCTGTCGGGACTCGACCGGGACGCGGTGCGACGTGCGCGGCGCGAGAAATTCCTCAACATCGGCAGAGCCCTGTGACCACCCTTTGACCTCGGTTTACCTTTCGTTCACCATATCCGTGCTGGAACGCCGGATCAGAGTTTGGGCTGCCTTGCGATTGCCGCATCTTTAAGGATAACGGTTACCGTAATGCGGGTCTGTGGCGACCGTGTCGGGAACGCCAGCAGGCCGGGGAGCATGGGGTTGAAGCCTTCCGGTTACCTCAGAGGTCTGATGGCCTCGGTGGCGCTTGCCGCCGTGGTGGCGCTCGCCGGCTGCGAGACCGACGGCCTGAATTACGGCCGCGCGATGCGCGAAATCTCGGCCGAGCTGCGCGCCGAACTGACCCAGAAGAACATGCCGGTCGAGTCGCCGCTGCTGGTGCGTCTGTTCAAGCAGGAGGCCGAGCTCGAACTGTGGAAGCAGGACGCGGCGGGACGCTACGAGCTGCTCAAGACCTATCCGATCTGCCGCTGGTCAGGAGAACTCGGACCGAAGATCCGGGAGGGCGACCGTCAGGCCCCCGAGGGGTTCTACAACATCACCCCGGCGCAGATGAATCCGAACTCGCAGTTCTATCTGTCGTTCAACATGGGCTACCCGAACACCTTCGATAAGGCGCACGGGCGCACCGGCGCGCACCTGATGGTGCACGGCGACTGCTCGTCGCGCGGCTGCTACGCGATGACCGACGACCTGATCGGAGAAATCTACTCGCTCGCGCGCGAATCCTTCTTCGGCGGCCAACGCTCGTTCCAGGTGCAGGCCTATCCGTTCCGCATGACGCCGGCGAATTTCGCCAAGCACCGCAACAATCCGAACGTACAGTTCTGGCGGATGCTGAAGGAAGGCAGCGACCACTTCGAGGTCACGCGGCAGGAGCCGAACGTCGAGGTGTGCGAGAAGCGCTACGTGTTCAACCCGCAGCCGCCGCAGAACTTCACGCCGGCCAACAACGGCATCAAGGTCGGCACGCCGTGGGGCGGTTTCCGCGATCTGCAGGCGCAGCCCGTCTCGCTCAAGTTCAATCCGACAGCCAAGTGCCCGGCCTATGAGATTCAGCCCGACGTGCTCGCCGAACTCAAGGCGAAGCAGCGCCAGGACGACCAGCAGATCGCATCGCTTTCGATGCGCACGATCCCCGCGCCGATCCGCACCGGCCGCGACGGCGGCATGCACCCCTTCTTCCTCGCCAAGCTCAAGCCGCAGGAAATTCGCGAGGCCGACGGCACCGTGCGCTACATGGTGGACGAGAACGCCAAGAAGAAGCTCGGCAGTTACGTCAATCCACCCTTCGAGACCTATCCGGCGGAGCCCGACACAACCGCCACGGCGCCGTCCGGCGCGAAGCAGAAGCCCGCTCCGGCCAGCAGCAGCTACATGGTGGCGGCGGCGGAATCCAAGCCCGCGCCGGCTCCGGCGCGTGCGTCTGGCGAATCCGGCGGCATGTTCTCCAGCCTGTTCTCCTCCACCAAGAGTTCGGTCGGGCGCCTGTTCGGTGGCGACGACGAGAAGCCCGTGTCGCCTCCGGCCGCCAAGGCCGCGGCGCCTGCTCCGAAGCCGGCTGTGCGTCCGCAGCCCACCGCGACGGCCGCGGCACAGCCGAAGCCGGCCGCGCAGACACAAGAGTCCGAGCAGACCGCGCCGGCTCCGACGCCCGCGCGGCAATCGGCGGCAAGCGGTGCGAGCCTGATGAATGGCGCGACGCCGACGGTTCCGACCGGAAGCTTCGATCAGCGCTGGGGCGCGATGCGGTAGCGCTTGCCGTCATTCCGGCCGAGCGGCCGCTGGCCGCGCGAGCCGGGATCCCCGTAACCGCCTACACAAGTGGAAAGATGGGTCCCGGATAGCCGCTGCGCGGCTTCCGGGATGACAGCGGAGCTTTTACCCAAACCGCCCGTGGCAGTGCTTGTACTTCTTGCCCGAGCCGCACGGGCAGGGATCGTTGCGGCCGACCTTGCCCCATGTCGTCGGGTCGTTCGGATTGACGGCGCGCGACGTTCCATTGCCGTTTCCGGCCAGCGCCGGCGCGAGCGAGGCGTTCGCAAACGAGTCTTCGCCCGTCGCGGGATCGATGTGGTGCGCCTCCATGTAGGGCAGGTTCTGCTGCTCTTCCTCGGGCGGCTGCTGCACGATTTCGACGCGCATCAGCTGCGCGGTGACGGCCTCGCGCAGCTTGGCGATCATCGCCTCGAACAGGTTGAACGATTCGGATTTGTACTCGTTGAGCGGATCGCGCTGGCCGTAACCGCGCAGGCCGATCACCTGGCGCAGGTGCTCGAGCATCAGCAGGTGCTCGCGCCACAGATGGTCGAGTGTCTGCAGCAGGATCGATTTCTCGACATAGCGGATGACGTCAGGGCCCCACTGCGCGACCTTGCCGGCCATGTGCTCGTCGGCCCGCTTCTCGATGCGGTTGATCAGCTCTTCGTCGGCGATGCCTTCTTCCTTGGCCCATTGGTCCACCGGAATGTCGAGGCCGAGCACGCGGTCGAGCTCGGTCTTGAGCCCCGGCGTATCCCACTGCTCCGGATAGGCGTTCTCCGGCACGTGCTTGGCGACGAGATCGTCGATCACGGAGTGACGCATGTCGGCGATGGTGCCGGCGACCTGCTCGTCCTTCATGAGATCGATGCGCTGGTCGAAGATGACCTTGCGCTGGTCGTTCATCACGTTGTCGAACTTGAGGATGTTCTTGCGGGCGTCGAAGTTGCGCGCCTCGACTTTCTGCTGCGCCTTCTCCAGCGCCTTGTTGATCCAGGGATGGACGATCGCCTCGTCCTCCTTCAGGCCAAGCTTGGTGAGCATGCCGTCGAGCTTGTCCGACCCGAAGATGCGCATCAGGTCGTCTTCGAGCGAGAGGAAGAACTTCGAGCGGCCCGGGTCGCCCTGACGGCCCGAACGGCCGCGGAGCTGATTGTCGATGCGCCGGCTCTCGTGCCGCTCGGTGCCGAGCACGAACAGGCCGCCGGCCGCCAGCGCGGTTTCCTTCAGCCGCGCCACCTGCTGGCGGATCGCGTCGGCGCGCGGATCGCGCATGCGCGTTGCGTAGTCCTCGACGTCGGACAGTTCCTGGCGGATGCGCATGTCGGCATTGCCGCCGAGCTGAATGTCGGTGCCGCGGCCCGCCATGTTGGTGGCGATGGTGATCGCACCCGGCACGCCCGCCTGCGACACGATGTAGGCTTCCTGCTCGTGGTAGCGCGCGTTGAGCACCGCGAACACCTTGGTTTTCTTGGCGCCTTCGTCGCCGGTGTACAGCGCCGCGAACGCGTTCGGATCGGAGAAGTCGTGCTGTTCCCAGCCCTTCTGGCGCAGCATCTCGGCGAGCTGCTCGGATTTCTCGATCGACGTGGTGCCGACCAGCACCGGCTGGCCCTTGATCTTGCACTCGTCGAGCAGCGTGATGATGGCGCGGTATTTCTCGGCGTTGGTGCGGTAGACCTCGTCGTCCTCGTCGAGGCGTGCGAGCGGCATGTTGGTCGGGACTTCGAGCACCTCGAGGCCGTAGATGTCGGCGAACTCATCCGCTTCGGTCAGCGCCGTGCCGGTCATGCCGGCCAGCTTCTCGTACATGCGGAAATAGTTCTGGAAGGTGATCGAGGCGAGCGTCTGGTTCTCGGGCTGGATCGGCTGGTGCTCCTTGGCCTCCAGCGCCTGATGCAGTCCTTCGGAGTAGCGCCGGCCCGGCATCATGCGGCCGGTGAACTCGTCGATGATGACGACCTCGCCGTTGCGCACGATGTAGTCCTTGTCGCGCGCAAACAGTTTGTGCGCGCGCAAGGCCTGGTTCACGTGATGCACCACCGAAACGTTCTCGACGTCGTAGAGCGAGTCGGACTTGAGCAGGTTGTCGGCCTTGAGCCGCTCTTCCACCTTGGTCATGCCGACTTCGGTGAGGTTGACGGTGCGCTGCTTCTCGTCGACCTCGTAGTCGGTCTTGTCGAGGTTCGGAATGAACGCGTCGATGGTGTTGTAGAAGTCCGAGCGGTCGTCGAGCGGGCCGGAGATGATCAGCGGCGTGCGCGCCTCGTCGATCAGGATCGAGTCCACCTCGTCGACGATGGCGTAGACATGGCCGCGCTGCACCATGTCTTCGAGCCGGTACTTCATGTTGTCGCGCAGATAGTCGAAGCCGAGCTCGTTGTTGGTGCCGTAGGTCACGTCGCACGCGTAAGCCGCCTTGCGCTCCGGATCGTCGAGACCGTGCACGATCACGCCGACGGTGAGCCCGAGGAAGCCGTAGATCTGTCCCATCCACTCGGCGTCGCGCTTGGCGAGGTAGTCGTTGACGGTCACGACATGCACGCCCCGGCTGGCGAGCGCGTTGAGGTAGACGGCGAGCGTTGCGACCAGCGTCTTGCCTTCGCCGGTCTTCATCTCGGAGATCTTGCCTTCGTGCAGGATCATGCCGCCGATCAGCTGAACGTCGAAGTGGCGCTGGCCGATCGTGCGCTTGGCGGCCTCGCGAACGGTCGCGAACGCCGGCACCAGAACGTCGTCGAGGGTCTTGCCGTCGGCGAGCTCTTTCCGAAACGCGGCGGTGCGCGCGCGCAGTGCGTCGTCGGACAGCGCTTCCAATTCCTTTTCCAGCGCGTTGATCTCATCGACGCGCGGACGATAGCCCTTGATCTGCCGCTCATTGGCGGACCCGAACAGCTTGCGGGCGAGACCGGCAAACATCAGCGGCAAATCCTTTTCGGTTCCGCATCCGGGATGCGGCCTGCGCGGTCCGGTGCGCCTTCAGCGTGGCGCTTTTCAGGCTTCATGGGGCGGGCAACGTAAAGAGCCCCGCCGGACAGGCCTGCGAGGTGCTTGCCGACAGATAGGAGGGGGTCCGATCCTTGTCAATCGGCCCATATTTGCCGCTTTTCCGCGCCAAATGACCGCGCGCTCACGCCGTTGTTAGGCGCGCCCGTCAATCTGGCATTGCCAAAAAAGGACGATTGCGCGAGTGTCCGCCGCAATCGCGGGGGCATTTTCCCGGATCGTAAGGACCCTTCATGAAACGGCTGTCGTCATCCGCCCGCTTGGGCTTGTCCCGGGCCATTCTTCTCGTTTCGGCGTTGGCCGTTGTGGCGGCCCTCGCGCTCGCCGTGCCGCTCGTGCGCGCGCAGGACGATCCGGTGGTCGCGCGCGTCAACGGCACCGACGTCCGCCAGAGCGATCTCGCGTTGGCCGAGGAGGACCTTGGCGGCAACCTCCCGCAGATGACGCCGGAAGCGAAGCGCGACTACCTGATCACCTTCGTGGGCGACATGATGCTGGTTGCCAAGGCGGCCGAGGCCAAGAAATTCGGCGACGGCGACGACTTCAAGCGCAAGCTCGCCTATGCGCGCACCAAGCTGCTGATGGAACAGTACCTGCAGAGCGAGGCGAAGGGCGCCGTCAACGAAGCCGCGATGAAGAAGGTCTACGACGAGGCGATCGGACAGATGAAGAAGGAGCCCGAGGTGCGCGCGCGCCACATCCTGGTCGAGACCGAGGATGAGGCCAAGGCCGTGGTCGCCGAACTCAAGAAAGGCGCCGATTTCGCCGAGCTGGCGAAAACCAAGTCGAAGGATCCGGGTTCGGCCGACGGCGGCGATCTCGGCTATTTCACCAAGGACCAGATGGTGCCGGAATTTTCCGAGGTCGCGTTCAAGCTCGACAAGGGCGCGCTGTCGGATCCGGTGAAGTCGCAGTTCGGCTGGCACGTCATCAAGGTCGAGGACAAGCGCGAGCGCCAGCCGCCGGAATACGACAAGGTGAAGGACCAGCTCGAGAACTTCCTGGTGCGCAAATCGCAGAGCGAGCTGATCACCAAGCTGCGCGCCGAAGGCAAGATCGAGAAGGTCGAGGCGCCGGCTGCGCCGCCGGCACCCGCCGCGCCGCCGGCCGGGCAGAAGAAGTAGAATTGATCCGCCGCAAACCGCGGTGTAACGTCACGTCAATGCCCGGCCGCCGCGCCGGGCATTTTCGTATCTGCCATCAACCGGGCTTTCTGCAATGTCTGCGACCGTTTCTCCCCTCGCTCCGAAAAATCTTCCCAAAATGCCGGAAATCGCAGGCATGCGCCTCGCGACCGGCGCTGCCGGGATCAAGTACAAGAACCGCACGGACGTGCTGCTTGCACTGTTCGACGAGGGCACGACGGTTGCGGGTGTGTTTACCCGCTCGAAGTGTCCGTCGGCGCCGGTCGAGTGGTGCCGCGCCAGGCTCAAGAGCGGCACGGCACGCGCGCTGGTGGTCAATTCCGGCAACGCCAACGCGTTCACCGGCAAGACTGGACGAGTGGCGACCGCCTTTACGGCGAAGCTTGCGAGCGCAGCGACGGGCTGCAAACCCGCAGAGGTATTTCTGGCGTCGACCGGCGTGATCGGCGAGCCGCTGCCGGCGCACAAGTTCGAGGGTGTGCTCGACAAACTCGTCGAGCAGTCTGCACCCGGCCAATTCCTTGATGCCGCTAAGGCGATCATGACGACCGACACGTTTCCGAAGGTCGCGACCGCGCGGGTCAAGCTCGGCAAGGCGATGGTGACGATCTGCGGCATCGCCAAGGGCGCCGGCATGATCGCGCCCGACATGGCGACGATGCTGTCGTTCGTGTTCACCGATGCACCGATCGCCGCGCCGGCGTTGCAGGCGATTGTCTCGGGCTCGGTCATCGACACCTTCAACGCCGTGACCGTCGACGGCGACACGTCCACGTCGGACACTCTCTTGGCCTTTGCGACTGGCGCCGCGAAGGGCGCGCCGAAGATAACGAGCGCGGGCGATCCGAAGCTCAGGGCTTTCAGCGCCGCGTTTGCGACCGTGCTCGGCAATTTGTCGGAGCAGATCGCGCGCGACGGCGAAGGCGCGCGCAAGCTGGTCGAGATCATCGTCGAGGGGGCCGTGTCGCCGCGGTCGGCCCGCCGCATCGCGATGTCGATTGCCAATTCGCCGCTGGTGAAGACCGCGATCGCCGGCGAGGACGCCAACTGGGGTCGGGTGGTCATGGCGGTCGGCAAGGCGGGCGAACCCGCCGACCGCGACAAATTGTCGATCTGGTTCGGCGGCACGCGCGTGGCGCACAGGGGCGCGCGCGATCCCGGTTACGATGAAGCGGCAGTCTCGCGTTACATGAAGAACCCGGAAATCACCCTGAAAGTGGCGTTGGGGCTTGGGAAGGGCCGCGATCGCGTGCTGACCTGCGACCTGACCAAGGAATACGTCGCCATCAACGGCGATTACCGCTCTTAAATCCGTTCAACTTGTACGGTTCCGGTTACCCAATATTACCCAGTAGTTTCCGCAGATGCGTTGAGCGGTCCTTAACCCGGCACCGCCTAGTCTCACGGGGGCATATGCGGTGAAAATCGTTCTGGTCGCTGCGTGCGCTCTGGTCGACCCCGACGGACGTGTGCTGCTGGCGCAGCGGCCGCAGGGCAAGACGATGGCCGGCTTGTGGGAATTTCCCGGCGGCAAGGTCGAGATGGGCGAACGGCCCGAAGAAACGCTGATCCGCGAGCTCGAGGAGGAACTGGGTATCGTCGTCAAGGAGGCTTGCCTCGCGCCGCTCACCTTCGCGAGCCACACCTATCCGGAGTTCCATCTGCTGATGCCGCTCTATGTGTGCCGGCGATGGGACGGAACGGTAACCGCGAAAGAGGGCCAGGGGCTCGCCTGGGTGCGGCCGAACCGGCTGCGCGAATACCCGATGCCGCCCGCGGACGTGCCGCTGGTGGCGCACCTGACGACGCTGCTCTGACTTCCGGCGCGCAAATAGGGGCGAGGCTGATGACCAACGAGTTGCTGCGTTCCTTCGGACGTCTGGCGCGGCGCTTCCGCGCCGACGAGAGCGGCGCGACCGCGATTGAGTACGCCATGATCGCCGCCGGCGTCGGCGCCACCATCGCGGCGGTCGTCTTCAACATGGGTACCCAGATCAAGACCACGCTGTGGGACAAGATCGGCGGCGCGATGTGACCGCACGCCGCTGTATTCCAATTCGATAAGTGCCTAACATCCGTCCCCGCTAACGAGCGTTTTGGGGGAGCGGAGTGGACGCAGACGCCATTGTGGTCGGCGCGGGGCTGGCAGGCCTGGTCGCTGCCGCTGAACTTGCCGACGCGGGCCGGCGCGTCATCATCCTCGATCAGGAACCTGAAGGCTCGCTTGGCGGACAGGCGTTCTGGTCGTTCGGCGGATTGTTTTTCGTCAATTCGCCTGAGCAGCGGCGCCTGCGCATCCGCGACTCGCGCGATCTCGCGCTGCAGGACTGGCTCGGCTCGGCTGGCTTTGACCGCGACGAGGATCATTGGCCGCGAAAATGGGCCGAGGCTTACGTGGATTTCGCGGCGGGTGAGAAGCGCGCGTGGTTGCGTGCCCAGGGCCTGCGGGTTTTCCCGATCGTCGGCTGGGCCGAGCGCGGCGGATATCTGGCGACAGGCCACGGCAATTCGGTGCCACGCTTTCACGTCACCTGGGGCACCGGCCCGGGCGTGATCGAACCGTTCGTGCGGCGCGTGCGCGAGGCGGAGAGCCGCGGGCTCGTCACGTTCCGCTTCCGCCATCGCGTGACGACGCTGACCAGGACCGGCGGCGTGGTCGACGGCGTGCAGGGCGACGTGCTGGAGCCGAGCAGCGTCGAACGCGGGGTCGCAAGCTCGCGCAGGCTTGCGGGCTCGTTCGCGTTGCGCGCGCAGGCGATTATCGTCACGTCCGGCGGCATCGGCGGCAATCACGAGCTGGTGCGGCGCCACTGGCCCAAGCGCTTGGGCGAGCCGCCGCGTCACATGATCTCCGGCGTGCCCGCGCACGTCGACGGGTTGATGATCGACGTCGTGCGTGCGACCGGCGCGCGCGTCATCAACGAAGATCGCATGTGGCATTATCCGGAAGGCATCCAGAATTATGCGCCGATCTGGAACCGGCACGGCATCCGAATCCTGAGCGGCCCGTCGCCGCTGTGGCTCGACGCACGCGGCAAGCGGCTGCCGGTGCCGCTGTTTCCCGGCTTCGACTCGCTCGGCGCGCTCGAACAGATCACGCGCGAGGGGCATGACCATTCGTGGTTCCTGCTCAACGAGCGCATCATCGGCCGCGAGTTCGCGCTGTCGGGCTCGGAGCAGAATCCGGATTTGACGGAGCGGAGCATCAAGTTGGTCCTCGGCCGCATCGGCAAGGGCGCGCCCGATCCGGTGAGACGCTTCATGGAGCGCGGCGTTGATTTCGTGATCCGCAAGACGCTGCCCGAGCTTGTCGCCGGCATGAACCAGATCGCGGGCGGACACTTGGTCGATGCGGCCGCGCTGGAACGCGAGATCGTCGCGCGCGACCGCGAGATCGACAACAAGTTCGGCAAGGACGCGCAAGTGATGGCGATCCGCGCGGCGCGTCAGTATCTCGGCGACAAGCTGATCCGCGTGGCGAAGCCGCACAAGATTCTCGATCCCGCGGCGGGACCGCTGATCGCCGTGAAGCTCTCGGTGCTCACGCGCAAGACGCTTGGCGGGCTCGAGACCGATTTGTCATCGCGCGTGTTGCAGCCGGATGGCCAGCCGCTAGCGGGCGTGTACGCAGCCGGCGAGGTCGCGGGCTTCGGCGGCGGCGGCGTGCATGGCTACCGCGCGCTCGAAGGGACGTTCCTCGGCGGCTGCATCTTCTCGGGCCGCATCGCGGGACGCGCGGCGGCGGCGGCTGTCGCCTGAGAGGTGGAAGGACAGCGAAGTGGCAACCCCGGAGACTTACGGTGATGTCTTCGACCGGCTCGAACGGGACGCCATCCGCTACGCCGTGATCAGCGGCGTTGCTGTCGTCCTGTACGGCCATGTGCGACCCATTGCCGACCTTGATGTGGTGATCGACCCGGCCCCCGACCAGGCGGCGCGAGCGTTGCGCGCGTTGGCGGCCTGCGGCTTCGTGCAGAGCATTCCGCTGCCCCTGAGCATGGTGACGGTGATGCGGATGTTCGACCCCGCGCAGCGCGAGGTTGACGTCTTCGTCCGGTACCACATCCCGTTCGATCAGCTGTGGGCGAACTCGCGGCACGTTCGTGTCGGCGACGGCGTCGCCCGCATCGTGTCGCTCGCGCACCTGCTGCAGGCGAAGCGGATCAACGGACGTCCACATGATCTCTCGGACATCGCGGCACTCCTCGCGCTCGACGCGCGCGGTCACGGCCGGGCGCCGACATGACAAGCGCGCCACACAGGAACGGGCCAGCCGAAAACAGAAACGCCTTCCGCTTCTCGTCCATCGTGGAATGGAATCCACGCGGACCGAAGCAACCCTTACGGCGCTACCGCGGTCGGATCAGCTTCAGGATTTCTGCTTGGCGATGATCTTGTCCTTGATTCCGTCGTAGACGTTGTGCGGAATGACCTTCTTGTTCACGAGATCGTCTTTGCCCTTATAGGGGCGGTGCTTGATGATCGCGTCGGCGCGCGCGGCTCCGATGCCCGGCAGAGCGTCGAGCTGCTCCTTTGTTGCCGAATTGATGTCGATGAGCGCGGCTTGCGCCAGCGCGGGCGCGGCCAGCATGGTGATGGCCGGAACCGTGAGCGTGAGACCGAGCGCGAGCAGTGTCGCGCGAACGAGTTGTCGCATTGTCGCCTCCCTGGTCGGCCGTCGTGGCCGGTGCGCCATCATACACGTAACTTTGGGGAAAGACCGTGGCGAAAAGCGCTACGGCTTGGCCAGCGCCTTCTCGATCTCGGGCTTGAGCGCGCGCTCGAGGTTGGCCTCGGTGATCTCCCCCACCAGCTTGTAGGCGATCTTGCCGTCGCGCCCGACAATGAAGGTCTCCGGCACGCCATACAC
>JAXDOA010000239.1:0-8712 GCA_034669125.1 Hyphomicrobiales bacterium | reverse complement strand
GAGCCGTTGAGCTGGCGCTCGATCACCATGCCGATCAGGCGCGAGCCGAAGCCGACGCGCCGTGAGCGCCGCGGCGGCGGGCCGCCGCGCTCCCTCCAGTCGAGCGCGAGGCGAAGGCCCTCCGCGGCGCGCTCGACGCTCCAGTTCAGTTCGAGCCGCCCGGCCTCGCCGGACAGGCTGCCGTATTTGCTGGCGTTGGTGGCAAGCTCATGGACCGCCGAGGACAACGCGAATGACGGGTCCGGCTCAAGGAAAACGTCGGGGCCGGTCAGCGTCACGCGATCGATGTAGGGCGCAAGCAGCACGCGCAGCAATTCCTTCAGCGAGGTCGACTGCCAGCCGCCTTCGGTGATCAGCCGGTGCGCGTTCGCGAGCGCGAGCACGCGCGCCTCGTATTTGACGGTGAGGTCGGCGACGCTACGCGAATTGCGCGCGGTCTGCGAGAACAACGCGAGCAATTGCGCGAACAGGTTGCCCGAACGATGGCGCAACTCGCGGATCATCAGCTCGTGGCGCTGATCGGCCTGGCGGCGCTGAATTGCCCCCGCAATTACGTTCGCGGTGGCCACGACAAACGACACGTCGTGCTCGTTGAAGCGCCGCCGCCGCGCGGTGTGCACGCCGAGCACCCCATAGGCGCGTCCATCGCGGCCCGCGATCGGCACGCTCACGCCGGAGTTCACGCCGTGCTCGCGCAACAGCGCGGGGATTTCGAAGCGCGTCTCGTTCTTGAGATCGGTGACAATGACAGGACCGCCGGAGCCGAGCGCGTAGCCGGCCTGCGAGTGACGCCCGGTCGATTCATGCGCTGTTCCGACTGCGCCCGGCCGCCAGCCGACGCCGGCGCGCAACAGCAGTTCTGCGTCGCCGGGAACGAGCTCGAGAATTTTCACGAACTCGACGTCGAGAATTTGCGCGAGCGTCGCGGCGATCTCGTCGAACAGCGCTTGCAGATCGGATTCGGTCAGCGCGCGCTCGCCGATCCGCGCGAGGATCTCCTGCTGCTTGGCGCGCATGCGCAGTTCGCGCAACAGTTTCTGCCGGTCGGTCACGTCGCGGCAGACGCCGATCATTCGCACCGCCGCGCCGTTCTCCTGGATGACGGAGGCGGTCGCCTCCACCCAGCGCTCTTCCTTCCCATCCTGCGGGGCAAGGCGGTAATGCACGTTGCACGACTTGCCGCTGCGCACGCTCTCCTGAACGGCGGCCGCCACCTCCCGCTGGTCTTCAGGGTGGATGTCCTTCTGGAACGCCGCGAACGTCCCGTCGAAACTGCCAGCCGGAACGCCATGGATCTGCTCCATGTTTCTCGACCAACTCACGGCATTCGACTTGATGTCCCACGACCACACGCCGACTTGGCCGGCGTCCAGCGCGACCCCAAGCGATTCTACATCGGGAAACGACCGGGCCGTCGCATGACCGGAAGAGCCGGATACGCTCCCGCCCTGCTCGTGCTCGGGCACGGCCTCATGCATTGTGCGAACTTTCCAACGTCGCGTCAGAGGATATCGATCTGCCGCGATGACTCCTAGCAGTACAATTTATCTAGTGCCGATAGCGCGTTGGCGGAAGGCACGTTCCGCCGTCTCGGCTGCGGTTGTAAGTTCCCATTTGAACTACGTGATGGATTTGATCGCAGCTTGCAGCTGCGCGATGTCGTAAGGCTTGCCGAGCACGGCCGTGCGTGGATGCCCGCGCAGGCGCGCGTCAAGGTGCGCGCCGTCGTAGCCGGTCGCGATGATGATCGGCAGATCGGGACGCAGGCCGCGCAATTCGATCGCCAGCGCGTCGCCGCGCCCGTCAGGCAAGCCCACGTCAATGACCGCGAACGCAAGCTGCGTGCCGCCGGACGCGATCTCGCGCGCAGCCTTCGAGGTCGTCGCCTCGATGCTCCGATAGCCGAGCTCCTCCAGTGCGTCGACCGCGAGCGCGGCGACCAGCACCTCGTCCTCGACCAGCAACACCGTACGATCCGCGTTCATGCCGCCTCCTGCCGGGATATCAAGCCGGCTGTTCGGTAGTTCGGGACTTCCACTAAGGTCACGTTGGGCGGCACCACGATGACGAGCATGGCATATCGGAGCCGCAACTGCGCGTCCATTTGGCGGGGCAGGGGGACGCGCCGCATGCCTGTCCGGACGAGCCATCAAGGCGTTGTGGCGAGATAACGCGGGGCTGTGGAACATGTTCCCGCCAGCTCCCTCAAGGGAAAAGCCGCGCCAATCCAGCGCGCAAGGCGATGCTGCCCGGAACCATCCCCTTGATCGCGGTGTTGTCCCGCGGATTCTCCAAGGAGCGAACGATGAACTGGGATCGCGTGGAAGGTAACTGGAAGCAGTTCAAGGGTCAGGTCCAGCAGAAGTGGGGCAAGCTCACCGACGACGACCTCGACGTGATCGAGGGTAAGCGCACGGAGCTCGCCGGCCGTCTGCAGGAACGCTACGGCTACGCGAAGGACGAGGCCGAAAAGAACATCGACAGCTGGTTGAAGAATATCAATTGACGGCGCCGTCGCCGCCGGAATTCCGCGGCCGGTTATGCCGGTCGCTCACGCTTGGCAGGAAAGAGAATTTTCATGCGCCACATGGCAAACGTCAGGCGGACCGGCGATTTCGACCACCTGCTGGAAGACCTTGAGCAACGGCTCGCGCGGCTGAACCGGATGGTCCGCACCTCGCGCGGGGCGCCGGCGACAATCGATCGCGTCAGCGACACGATGGCGGCCGTGCTCACTGACGTCGCCGACCGCTTTCGTGGCCGGGCGCGCGCGGTCGGGGGAGAGGTGGCTCACCTGGGCGACGACGCGTTGCAGGCTGGCAACGACGCGCTGCGCAAGCTGACGCGCGAAGTCGAGCGGCGGCCGCTGGTCATCCTTGCGATCGCGGTCGCCGTCGGGGCGCTGGCGGCAGGGATTTTGGCGCGGCGCTAAGCGCGCCGCGCTGGCGCTTAGTGCGCGGGCTGTTTCTTGCGGCTTTTGGCGTTGCGCGCAAAGAACAGCGCCTGGCTGGCAATCGCTGACACCATCGCGGGCTGGAACGGCTTGGCGATCAGGAATGCAGGCTCGGGCCGCTCGCCTGTGAGGAAGCGTTCCGGATACGCCGTGATGAAGATCACCGGCACCTCGAACGTTTTGAGCAGCTCGTTTACCGCGTCGAGCCCCGAGCTGCCGTCGGCAAGCTGGATGTCGGCGAGGATCAGGCCGGGCGACTTCTTGCGGGCGAGCGCCATCGCTTCGGTGTGCGTTCGCGCAATGCCCAACACCCGATGACCGAGGCTCTCGACCAGCGTCTCAAGATCCATCGCGATGAAGGTCTCGTCCTCAATGATCAGTACGTCGGTCGCGATCTCGGCCGCGAGCTCGCGGCCGGACTCCTCGACCAGCGAACGCAACGTGGCGATGTCCACATCGAGAACTCGGGCTGCGTCCTCCTCGGAAAAGCCCTCGAGCGCGACCAGCAGGAACGCTTGGCGCGGCTTGGGCGTAAGGCTCGCGAGGCGCACGTCCGCCGGCATGTCGGCGTCTGCGGGCGATGTCTGGCTGTTGATCGGCAGCGAATTCCACAGCTTGGTGAACAGCCGATACAGGGCCACGCGGGGACCGCCCGCCTCGTCCATGACCGCCGGGTCGCCGATCAGGGCCTCCAGGGTCGCGCTGACGTAGGCATCGCCGGATGACTGATTTCCCGTCAAAGCGCGCGCATAACGCCGCAAAAACGGCAGGTATTGAGCTACGGCCTGTGATTTCAGCAAGAAAACCTCCCGTATCGTCCCACTTAGGTCTCGGCCCATTCAACGCGGGCCGCCAAAAAAAGTTCCCTTGGCGGGGGAACACTCGGATGTAGCTGGCGTTATACCCCACTGAGTGGACGGGGCTACACCGATGAAGCGGGCGGGGAAGTAAGTGCAATGACAGAAGACAAGCCAGGCAGGCCCGGACTAATGCAAACAGAAGTCACCCAGCGCAAGGCCCGAGGCCGCCTAGGACGTGATGTCCAAAGCAAGATCGGTCAACAGCTCCGTGCGATGTACGACGATGTCGTGAGCGCGGGGGTCCCTGATCGCTTCACCGAGATGCTTCAGCAACTCGATGAACAAAAGAAAGAACAACAACAAGAAAAAGAAAAGGGGTCGAACGGATGACGTTAAATCCCTCATTGCGTGATGCGATGCTGTCCGCGGTGCCGAGTTTGCGCGCCTTCGCGATATCGTTGTCCGGCAACATCGACCGCGCCGACGATCTCGTGCAGGAGACGCTGCTCCGTGCGATCGCCAACATCGACTCGTTCCAGCCGGGCACGAACATGTCCGCCTGGATGTTCACGATCCTGCGCAACCTGGTCCGGTCCGAGTATCGCAAGCGCCGCCGCGAGGTGGAGGATACCGACGGCAGCTATGCGGAGAGCCTGAAGTCGCAACCCGAGCAGAGCAGCCGGCTCGAATTCCAGGAATTCCGCACGGCGCTCGCCAAGCTTCCGCCCGATCAGCGCGAGGCCCTGATCCTCGTCGGCGCCTCCGGCTTCTCCTACGAGGAAGCCGCGTCGATCTGCGACTGCGCGGTCGGTACGATTAAGAGCCGCGTCAACCGTGCGCGCACGCGGCTGGCCGATCTGCTTTCGATCGAGAGCGCCGAGGATTTCGGCCCCGATCAATCGACCCGCGCCATTATGGCCGCCGGCGGCCGCGGCTAGCGGATTTACGCGAACTGACTTCCGCAATTGGTCAACAGTGGCGCTTGCGCGCGAGCGCACGTCGGGAACGGTTGCGCGCGCGCCGCATTGATATTCGTGGAAGGTGCGACGGCCTGTCGCGGCTCGTTCCAAGCAGGAAACAAGATGGCTCAAACGCGCAGCAAGCCGAAGGTCGTTGCGGCGAATTCCCGACCCGCGAAGGCCGCAAGCGGCCCCGGCCGTGGAAAGACATCGGCGGCGAGCACAAATCACTGGTCCGAGATGTTCTCCAAGGCCGCGTGCGTCATCGCGCACTGGATGGGCAAGCCGATCGCGTTCCTGCTCGCGCTGCTGACCGTGATCGTTTGGGCCGCGACCGGGCCGCTGTTCGGCTACAGCGATACCTGGCAGTTGGTCATCAACACATCGACGACGATCGTGACGTTCCTGATGGTGTTCCTGATTCAGAACACCCAGAACCGCGACACGATGGCGATTCAGCTCAAGCTCTCCGAACTCATTATCGCCGTGAGCGAGGCCGAGAACCGCTTTGCCAGCGCCGAAGACCTTTCGGATGAAGACCTCGAAAAGCTTCATCAGGAGCTGCGCCAGCGCGCCGAGACGACCTTCGACACGCTCGAGGGCCGCCGCACCGGGCGCGAAAAGAAGGCGAGCTAGGCGCCGGTCTTTCGCGGCAGCCGCAGGCCGGGGGCGAGCGCCATCAGGATGACCGCGCAGGCGCCGAGCGGCACGAAGGCGGATTGCGCGATTCCGCTCAGGTCCCAGAATAATCCGCTGAACACCGGCGTGATCACCGCACACGAATAGCTGATGGTGAACATCGCCGCCGACACGCGATGGACGTCGTCCGGCGGCGCGAGCAGCGGCGGCAGCGCCAGCATCAGAATCAGGATTGCGGCTGCGAAAAAGCCGAGCACGGCCGCACACGCAACCACGCCGGGACCGGGCAGTACCGCGATCCCGATGATTGCTGCGAGCGATCCCGCGCCGCACACGACATGCGGCCAGATCGCACGCTCCAGCCGCCCGGCGACCGCGAGCAGCAACAACGATGCCGGGATCTGCCCGACATTGAGGGCCGTCAGCGCGGCGCTGACGAGGTCCGGCCGCTGCAGATAATGCAAGTAGTCCGGCAGGAACGCGTTAGCCGAGAAATACATCGAATTGACGCTGCCGAGCGCGACGCCGAGCCGCCAGATCAGCGGGTCGCGCCAGTCCGGCCACCAGCGCTGCGGCGCTTTCGGTTGTGCGGAAGCAGGCTGACGCGGCGCGAGCGCCATGATGATCAGCGCAATGATCACGACCGGGACGGCCCAGAGAACAAAACTCGCGCGCCAGCTATTACCCAGCAGCGGCAGCACCACCGGAATCGTGAGCGCCACGGGCAGGATTTCGCCGACCAGCAGGCCGTTGGTGAACACAGCCGTGCCGAAGCCGATCCGCTGCGGCGTCCAGCTGCGCACCAGCGGCGGCAAGGACGGATGCATGATCGCAACGCCAAAACCGGTCACGATGGTGGCCGCATAGAGAAACCAGATGTCGGGCGCGGCCCCGCGCAGCGCCGATCCAGCCGCAGTCGCGAAGAGTCCGGCAAGCAGCGTCTTCACCGCTCCGAAGCGCGCGATCAGCAGCGAGCCGAGGACTGCCGTGCAGGCGAACAGTACCGGCGGCAGGCCGGTGAGGATGCCGACCTGCGTTTCCGACATGCCGAGATCGAGGCGGATCAGCGGGATGACCGGCGGCACCGCCAGAATGGTGATGCGCAGCCCATTGCCCGCGAGCCAGAGCAGCGCGACGCAGAGCAGGAATTGGCGGGTCGAGCCGCCTTGGCCGGTGGAGGCTTGCATGAGGCCTTACGCGGGCTCCATGCCCTTGGCGCGAATGAGAGCAGCGTTCGCAGGCGAAGCGAGAGACGCGACGAAAGCCTCGGCAAGGCCGATCTGTGCCGAGCCTGTGAACACGCCGGCCGAAAAGATCGTGACCTGCTGCAATTCGTCCGGCAGCGGCCCGACGATGTCGATACCGGCGGACTGCATCAATTCGCTGATCTGTTGCACGGCGAGTTCGGCTTCGCCGCTCGCCGCGATATTGGCGACGATGCCGTCGCGCACGATGGTCTTGGCTTTCAGCGCATCGCGAAGGCCAAGGCGATCGATCAGACTGGCGAAATAGATGCCGCTCGCACCGGTCTTGGAGTGTGCGAGAGACTTCGCCGCGAGCAGCGCCTGTTTGAGTTTGTCAGGCGTGCCGATGTCGGGCCTGGGGGCGCCCTTCCTCACCGCCATGCCGACGAAGGAGCGGGACACATCGATGCGGCTTACGACCTTGCCTTGCGCGACGATCCCGTCGAGGGCCGCCGCAGTGAATACCGCGACGTCAGCCGTCTCGCCGTCCGCAACGCGTTTCAGAAGCCCAATGGACGAATCGTAGACCCGCGCGACCGCGCAGGCACGCGCACGCTCGAAGTCCGGCGCAATCGCCTCGACCACTTCGCGTGTGCCGAGCGATGAAAGAACCCGGATTGTGTTGGCCATTCGTTGCGACGCTCCGCATCCCGGCGCGGCATGCCCCGCGAACTCGGCCGTCTTAGCACGCCCTGCCCAACTTTGGTCCGCAGGTGTCCCGCCGGGAGGCTGCCCTGCACAGCCCGCATATTGGCTGCGCAAGCCGCCGGTCTTTTGCTAGGCTCGCTCCGGGACCAAGCCGGCATCCCCGAATAATCAACAAAAACGCCGCCGGCACATATGCGCCGCGGGCCGCGGCAAGGGAGGACCACGATGCCTGTTTCCCGCCGGAATTTTGCACGCCTGAGTGCCGCCAGCGCCGCCGTTGCAGTGGCGTCGCCCGCCATCGCGCAGCAGGCCACGATCAAGTGGCGGCTCGCGTCGAGCTTCCCGAAAAACCTCGAAGGTCTTTGGGGCGCCTCGCCGACGGTCGCCAAATTCGTGCATGAAATGACCGACGGCAAGTTCGAAATCCAGCCGTTCGCGGCGGGCGAAATCGTGCCCGGTCTGCAAGTGCTCGATGCGGTGCAGAACGGCACGGTCGAGTGCGGACACAGTTATTCGGGGTACTATGTCGGCAAGAATCCGGCGCTGATCTTCGACGGATCGCTCCCCTTCGGCCTGACGCCGCGCCAGCACAATGCCTGGTACCTGTTCGGCGACGGCAAGAAGCTGATCGACGATCTGTATGACGGCTTCAGTGTCGTGAGCATCCCGATGGGAAACACGGGCGGTCAGACGTTCGGCTGGTTCCGCAAGGAGATCAAATCGCCCGCCGACTTCAACGGCGTGAAGATGCGCGTCGCCGGCTTTGGCGGGCGCGTGCTCGCCAAGCTCGGCGTGGTGCCGCAGCAGATCGCGGCCGGCGACATCTATCCGGCACTGGAGAAGGGCACCATCGATGCCGCGGAATGGGTCGGCCCCTATGACGACGAGAAGCTCGGCTTCTACAAGGTCGCGCCCTACTACTACTATCCGGGCTGGTGGGAAGGCGGCTCGATGCTGTTCGCCTTCATCAATAACGACAAGTGGAACGCGCTGCCGAAGCACTATCAGGCCACTCTCGCCAATGCCGCCGCTTACGCCAACACCTGGTGCATGGCGAAGTATGACCTGGCCAACCCGGCCGCGCTGCGGCGCCTGCTCGGCAATGGCGTCAAACTGAACGGCTTCTCGCCGGTGATCATGGAGGCTTGCTACAAGTCGGCCATGGAATTGCACGGCGAAATCGCCAAGGAAAACGCCAGTTTCAAGAAGGTCAACGATTCAATGACCGACTACATGCGCAACGGCTACCAGTGGTTCCAGGTGGCCGAACTGGGCTATGACTCATTCATGGTCCGCCATTTGCGCTGATCGGCGCCGACTAGCAAAAAGCCCCGGAGTTTCGGCTCCGGGGCTTTTTTTATTGTGCCGGATTTTGCCGCTACCGAATCTTCGGCGGCTCGCTGAAATCGAGCGGCGGCTGCTCGATCTGCGGGATGTCGATCTTCACCTTGTTCGGATCGATCGTCGAC
>JAXDOA010000238.1:0-13184 GCA_034669125.1 Hyphomicrobiales bacterium | reverse complement strand
TGTGCGAGTCGATCAGGCCCGGGATGACGGTGCGGCCGGAGAGATCGATGACGCGCGTCGCAGGGCCCGCAAGCGCGCGGATGTCCGCGGAGCGCCCGATCGCCGCGATCCGGCCGTCGCGCACCGCCAGCGCCTCCGCGGGAGCGCTGTCGTATTGCACGATCTTGCCGTTGAGCAGGACGGTATCGGGGACTTCCGCGCGCGCGCCGCAGGCCAGCGACGTCGCAATGAGAAACGAAAGCCCAACAATCGAACCGCGACAGGCGCGGCCACGACGCGCCATCTTACAACCGCTGTAGCGTGCAGTTGGTCTCGATCAGCATGTCGCCCGCTTGGCCCGGACGGCGGGCAACGCTCGCCTGCTTGTAGCCGGTCTTGCCGCACATCACTTCCACATCGGCCGGCGGGACCTCCTTGCTGATATGGCTGCGGTAGATCCCCAGCAGGTTGCTCTTGAGCACCACCGGCTCGCCCGTCTTGGGGCGCAGGACGACCTCTGCGTTGGGCACCGGCGAGCCCCGCGTGTCCCGCACGAAGCCGAAATAGGCCGGCCCGTGGCCCTCCGTATCGTTCATCGCCTCATAGTCGTCGCCGCCGGCATAGGCCGGCACGGCAAGCGCGGCGGCCAGGGCCGCCCCAGCAAATGTTCGGATCAGGACGCTCATCTCTGTCTCCGTGGTATCCGATCTCGATACTAGCGCAAACCGCCGCCCTGCTCAAAAGCTACGCCTACCATCTCCAGAAGAACCTGAGCGCGTAGATCAGGATCGGGATCACCGCCAGCGGAACGATCCACACCAGCGACAGCGGAATGCTCCTGACCAGTTTTTCCGGCAGCATCGTGGCGAGCATGCCGAGGATGGCGGCGCCGATCAGCGTCGTGGCGATCCAGCCGTACCAGTACATGGCCGGCCCCTCGTCCTTCACCGCCGGCGTCCAGCCGAGGTCGACCCGGTTGCTTCCCGGATGGTAGGTGAACAGCGGCCAGTTTTGCATCTCGCAGGCCGTGTAGATGATCGGGGTGGCGATGGCGAAAACAGTTGCGAAGGTGCGGAACGTCGCCGAGGACGCGAGCGACTTCGTCGCCGCCGCCGATGGCATGCCCGCGGTCGTGCTCATGATCCAAACCCCCGGACGTTGTTGACGACGTGGCCGACGAGGAAGCTGTACCAGCATATCACGGCGAGCGTCACGGTGAGCCACTTGCGCGGGCTGTCGAATTCCGGATTGCGCGCATTCTTCCAGAAGTACCAATAGATCGGCAGCAACCCGAGCCCGATGGTCACAAGGTGCTCTTTCAGCTCGAACACGCCCTGCGTCTTCCAGTATCCCGCCTGCTCGATCGGGATGCGGACATACATGCGGTACTTGGTGTAAATCCACGCCCCGAAGATGAAGGTGACGATCCACAGCACGCAGACCGCCGTGGCGTAGCCCGCGCCCCGCACCGAGCGGAAGCGCGTGACGAAGTTCGCCGAGCCGGCCACCTGGCGCACCGGCATCAGTACCGACATTGCCTGATGCGAGAGCGCGCCCAGCAGCGCGACCGCGAGCAGCGCGTGGGCGATGAACAGGATGGACCAGTAGGTGCTGTCCGAAATGTAGTCCAGCAAGAAATCAGGTATGATTCCCATGCCGTCCCCCCTTGTCTTGTGCCTGGTTCGCTTCCGGCTATTCCATGCACCGCGCGCACGCGCGTATTGGTCATAAATTAGCCCCTCCCGGTGTCGCCGGGGACGAGCGTATTGACGCAGCACCCCGCGCCGCCGAACCGGGACGCTATTCCAGCAGCAGCGGCATCCCCGGGTCCCCCTTCTCCATCGCCCGCCGGTACGCAGGCCGCGCTCCGATCCGTTTGAGATACGCCTGCAGGCCAGGCAAACGCGCAAAATCGTAAGGCAGGAAGTACCGCATGGTCGTCAGCGAGAATCCCGTCATGATATCCGCGGTGGTGAATTCAGGCCCGCCAAGGTATTCGGCCTCTTGGGTGCGCGCCTCGACGAGATCGAATGCCCGATCGAGACGTTCTCGCTGCGCGGCGAGGACCGGATTGTCGTCCGCCAGTTTCAGCCTGCCGAGCAGCATGCAGCGCCCCATCAGCGCTTGCAGCGTGCCGTTGGCAAAATGAAACCAGAACAGAAACGAAGCGAAGTCGGGGTGCCCGGCGCTGAGCGCGAGACGGCCGCCACCGTAGGTCGCCACGATGTACTGCACGATGGCGCCTGACTCGGCCATCACCAGATCGCCGTCGGTGATGACCGGCGCGGTGCCGACCGGGTGCAGCGCCTTGTAGTCGGCGGGCGCGAGCAGCGGCGCGCGCGCGTATCGTTTCAGCTCATAGGGAAGCCCGAGCTCTTCGCAGAGCCAGACGATGCGCTCGGACTGCGACTTCCCCAGATGATGAACCGTCAGCATGCCGTGACATCATCGCGCGAGCGGGTCGGGCCGAAGCTGGAATTTCACCACCTTCGGCCGTGTGCCTTTGCCGGTCTCGGTATGGAACGGCGTGCGCGTGCCGTAAGTCGCCCACACACCCTTGCCCTTCCATCCCGCATTCGGATCGTCGATGCGCCCGTCCATCCATTTGGCATAGAAGCCGTTGGGATAGGGAACAACGAAGTTGAGCCACTTGTCGTCGACCAGCGCCATCAGCGACTCGTTGGCGTTGCCGGTGGCCCAGGCCACGTTGCGGCCAAGCCCGAAGGTGTCGAACTGATCGACCCAGGTGTAGTAGCTCGCCTCCGCGCTGCCGGTTTCGGCGATGCCCTGCATCTGCGGCCCGGGGAACGGATAGAGCGTCCAGCCTTCCGAGCAATGCCGGCCGGTCGCCGTCTCCGGCCCGCGCAGCACCTTGCACTTGCTGCGGTCGAACTTGCCCATGTGGCCGCTCGAGAGCGGCACCCAGGCGATGCCGTTGCGGTCGATGTCGAAGCCACGCGGGCCATAGCCCGGCAGCGGCGGCTCGTAGATTTCGGCGAGCGCGGTCTCCGAGGGATTGGAGCCCGGATCGACCCGGATGATGTAGCCCGGGAACGTCAGCACGGTGCCCCAGATGGTGCCGTCGCTCGGGTTGACGCCGATGCCGTAGAGCGCGCCGACGATGCGCTTGTCCTTCGTCGGATCGACCGCCTGGTTCGGCTCGACGTATTCGTCACGCTTCCCGTTGCCATTGGTGTCGAGGACGATTGGCGTCCAGCCTTGCGCCTTCGCCTCGTCGCCGGTTTCGTCGAATTTTTTCGTGTCGAGCCAACCGAGCGCACCACTCCCCGGCCCGCCCGCGCTCATCCAGAGCGTATTGTTGGCGTCCTCGGCGAAGACAAGATGGTGCGTCTGGTAGCAGGTGCGGATCAGCGTGACCTTTCCGGTCTTCGGATCGAGCATCGACAGGTGCCGGGTCGATGAGTCCAGCGGAAAGACTTTTGCCGACGGATGATCCGAACCCTTCTTGCAGAAATCCGGATTGGGCCCCGCGCCGACGCGTGAGGTCCACCACACGCGGCCGTTCTGGTCGTACATCGGATTGTGCGTTGAGGTCTGGCTGTCCCAGATCACCTCCTCGCCCCAATAGGGCGACGGCCCGAGCGCATCGTCCTTCGACGACGGCGTCTTTGGATCGCGCACCGGCATCTTGAGCGTGGTGGCAGTGTGCTTGATCGGATCGAGGATCGGAATGAGGTCGGTTGAGTTCTCGACCGCGCCATAGATCAGGCCGTTGGCGTTGAGCGTCGGCTTGCGTTTGTCGGTAGCCGTGATGTCGTGCAGGTAATGCTTGGGATCGGAGAAATCCCACTGCGTGATGACGACGTTGCGCTCCTGGCCCTGCGGCCGCGGCGGTTTCGCGGCGGGCAGTTCGCCGGCCGCGATTCGGTCGGTCCAGTCGGCGAACAGCTTGAGTGCATGTTGTGCATCGAGGCGGCCGATCGTCGCCGCCATGTTGTTCATCGCCTGGCCGGACAGGATACGGCGCGCCCAGGCGTCCTCGGATTTCATGTCGGCGAACACCGACGGCATGGTGCGCGTGCCCTTGTTGCCGAGCGCGTGACAGCCGTAGCAGCCGTTGGTCTTGGTGACGTTCAGCCACTCGATCTGGCTCTTGGCGTTGCCGAGCGGAAACTCGTGCTTCGGCGGCGTCTTGAGCATCGAATACCAGTAGATCGCCGGATAGATTTCAGCCGCGGCCTTCGGCGTCGCCGCCGTGGCGGCGATGTTGACGACCTTGCCCGGCTCGCTTTTCACCCGCGCGGAGTCGGCAAGGCCATAGCCGCGCGCGAAGATCTCGTAATTGGCCTTCGGCAGATCGGGGATGAGGTAGCGTCCCTGGTCGTCGGTCACCACGCTCTTGATGTAGCGCGTCGGCAGGTCGGTGGTTTCGGCGATCACCCATACGCCAGCCTCCGGGCCGTTCGGACCGCTGACCACACCGCCAATATTGTCGCTATTGACGGTGACCTGCTGCGCGCCCGCCGCTCCCGAAAGTAGCGCCAGGCCGATCGTCGCCGCGCTCGCGAAAAGGAATTTGCCTAAAGTCATGTCGCCCTCCTGTCGTCGCCGTCTGTAGCCCGATGAAGCGCAGCGAAAGCCGGGGTCACTTCCCGCCGCCGAGGTCCCGGATTTCGCTTCGCTCCATCCGGGCTATGAATTTCTACTTCGCCAACGGATCGGGCCGCACCTGGATCTGCACCGCCATCGGACGCGCGCCCTTGCCGAGTTCGTTGAGCCAGGGCGTGCGGTCTCCGGTCGCGCTCCACAGGCCGCGGCCCTTCCAGCCGGCGTTCGGATCGTCGATGCGTCCGTCAAGACCCTTGGCGTAGAACCCCATCGGGTACGGCACACGCATCAGGATCATCTGGCCGTCCTTGAAGCCGACGAAGCCGTCCTGAAGGTTGGCGGTCGAGATCGGAACGTTGGCGCCGAGCCCGAGCGTATTGTGATGATCGACCCAGGTATAGTAGCTCGCCTCCGCGCTCGAATTCGGCACGTCGTCGAAGCCCGGCCCCGGATATTTGTGTAGCGCGAAGCCTTCCGGGCAATGATTGCCGGTCGCGTTCGGTCCATTCAGCGGAGCCTTGCACTTGCGCCGGTCGAAGCTGACGAGATGACCGGCGGAGCCTGAGCCCCACAGCACGCCGTCCGCGCCGATGTCGCCGCCGCGCAGCCCGATCGCTTCCTTCGGCACCGCGTAGAACTCGCTGAGCCTGGTCTTCGGATCGAAGCGCAGGAAACCCGCCTGACCGGCGAACACGCCGGAGGTGTACCAGACCGATCCGTCGGTCGGATGCGGCATCACCGCATAGGGGCCGGAGCCGGGGTTGAGGCGCGTATCCTTGCCCTCCTCCGACTTGCCCGGCTCGGCGAACTCGTCGAGCTTGCCGTTGCCGTTGCTGTCGAGCACGAACGGGAACCAGCCGACCGCCTTCTGCGGGTCCTTGGTCTCGTCCCACACCTTTGTGTTGATCCAGCCTGCGACCGGACCGGTGCCGGACATCCACAGCGTATTGTCGGCGTCGTAGCCAAACTGCGGATGATGCGTACTGAAGCAGGTGTCGATGAACTCATACTTCTGCGTTTTGGGATCGAGCATCGCAGCCTGACGCGACGAGCGATCGATCGGGAACACCTTGGCTGACGGGTGCTCCGAACCCTTCTTGCACCAGGTCGGATTGTCCAGGCCACGCACGTTCGCGGCGAGCCACACGCGGCCTTTGTCGTCGAACATCGCGTTATGCTGGTTTGCCTTGGTGTCCCACAGGACTTCCTCGCCCCAATAGGCCGAGGCCATCGTCGGCTTGATCGCGCCGGCGTGGCCCGGTCCAAGCGAGACCGGCATGTTCGGATCGGCGACCGGCATCTTGAAGTAGGACACCTTGTGGGTTTTCGGATCGAGCACCGGCATGTTGTCGGTCGAGTATTCCGGCGACCCGTAGAGCGGGCCGTTCGCATTCACCGTCGGCTTGCGCCGGTCTGACGAGATCAGGTCGTGCAGATATTTGTCCGGCGTTGACCAGTCCCAGGTGGTGACCACGACGTTGCGCTCGACGCCCGAAGGCCGCGCCGGCTTGTGCTTGGGCACCTCGCCCTTCGCGACGCGGTCGGTCCACTCGCCGAAATATTTGTACGGCACGCCCGCGAGCTGGCCGGCGAGCCGGTTGGTCATCATCTCGCCGGCTTGCCCCGAGCCGATGCGGCGAATCCAGGCGTCCGCGCCGGAGTCGAACTTGCCGAACTGCGCCGGGATCGTGCGGGTCGCCTCCTGCCCAAGCTGATGACAGCCGACGCAGTCGACATTGTTCATCCGCTGCAGCCAGACCTCGCGCGTGATGCCCTTCGGGATGTCGGTGTGCCCGCCGAAATCCGCGGCCGGCGGGATCTTCATCATCGTGTACCAGTAGATCGCCGGATAATAATGCGCAGCCGACCTCTCGTCGGGCGCCTTCATGGCGGTGTGGTTGAGGATCTGGCCGGGTTTCGCACGCATCCTGGGCGAGTCGATCAACCCGTAGCCGCGCACCCAGACCTGGTAGTTGGCGACCGGCAGATCGGGAATGACGTAACGCCCCTGGTCGTCGGTGACGACGCTCTTGGTGTAGCGCGTCGGCAGGTCGGTGGTCTCCGCGATGACCCAGACGCCGGCTTCCGGCCCGTTCGCTCCCGTGACAACGCCGCCGATGTCGTCGGCGTCGATCGCGACCGCCACGGGTTGCTGTGCGCGGCCTGGCGTGGGTCCGGCCGCGCATGCCGCGATGCCGATCGCCGCCACTGTCGAATACAGGACGTGTCGCAGTCTCATCTCGCCCTCCCTGTCCGCCTGGGTTTTTCGCACCCTTGGGTCGGGTCGAGTTTATATGGGAAACCTTCGCGGGTCAGCACCCGGCGGGCTCGGGAGGAATGCAAAAACGCCGGAGAGCGGCGGTTGAGTCACCCGAACGACATTGCGGGCGGCAACGCGGGAGAGGCAGATTGAAAAAACTAATGCCCCTCAAAACTGATCAGCGTGCGCACCGGCACGTCCATCTTGCGCAGCTTCTCGGCGCCGCCGAGCTCCGGCAGATCGATGATGAAGCAGGCGGCGAGCACCTCGGCGCCGACCTGACGCAGCAGCTTGACGGCGCCCTCGGCGGTGCCGCCGGTCGCGATCAGGTCGTCGACCAGCACCACGCGGTCGCCCTTTTGCACGGCGTCGACGTGCATTTCCATCTCGTCGGAGCCGTATTCGAGCAAATAGGCCATGCGCACGGTCTGGTGCGGCAGCTTGCCCTTCTTGCGGATCGGCACGAAGCCGGCCGAGACCTGATGCGCGACCGCGCCGCCGATGATGAAGCCGCGCGCCTCGATGCCGGCGACCTTGTCGATCTTCGCGCCCGCCCACGGCTGCACCAGCTCGTCGACCGCGCGGCGGAACGCGCGCGCATTGCCGAGCAGCGTGGTGATGTCGCGGAACACGATGCCGGGTTTGGGATAATCCGGGATCGAACGGATCGCGGCGCGCAGGTCGTTTTCAACGGCGGGAGTCGTCATCGGAGTCTCGTTCAGGAGGGGCGTGCGGGCACGAATAGGCGAAAATCAGCCCGGCAGCCAGCGCCGCGGCGTCTCGCGCTTGTCGTCGTAGGCCGCCTCGAACACCGGCGCGGCGAGCGTCGACTGGATGTGCAGCGTGCCGGCCCCGCTGTTGGCAAAGCCATGCTTGATGCCGGCCGGAACGATCATCAGTTGCCCGGGCTTGAGCGTCGCGTGCGTCTCCTCGACCCACACGTCGGCCTCGCCTTCCAGCACGTGCAGCACCTCCTCGACCGCATGCAGATGGGTCGGCGCGCCGTGCCCCGGTTCGCACCACTGCTCGAACAAACAGAGCTGCGTGCCGCCGTTCGCCGCCGAAACGCGCATCCGCGTGAGCACGCCCTTGCGCCATTCCTCGCGCGGCGCGGAGTTGAGATCGACGATGCGCATCGCATTTCTCCCATTGCGGTCCGCGGCACTTTGGCCAACCATGGCGCCGGGCACAACCGGGGAGGCATCCATGTCCGTTCAACCGCCAGCCGCGCCGCATCGCGTGGCCATCGCCGACGTTGACATTCCGTTCTGGCGCATGGTCGCGATCATCATCAAATGGACGTTCGCCGCGATCCCGGCGATGATCATTCTCTCCATCATTTTCGGAATCATCGGCGCCATCATCGGCGGCGGACTATTCGCGATGCTCGGCAACATTCCCGGCGTGAAGATTTAGCCTCAGCGCCCGAGCACCCTTCCCGCCACCGCGTCGAGCTTGCGGATCAACTCCGGATCGCGCGCCTCCGGCGCCGTGATCAGCGCGCTATCGAGCGCGCGGTCGGAGCCGATGGGACATGGCTCGTGTTCGCGCGGGAAATCCTTCGCCAGCCGGGCGACCAGCCGCTTCGCCTTCTCGGCATTCGCGGTCAGCACCGTGATGATGTCCTGGACGGTGACGGCATCGTGGTCCGGGTGCCAGCAGTCGAAGTCCGTCACCATCGCGACGGTCGCGTAACAAATCTCCGCTTCGCGCGCGAGCTTCGCCTCCGGCATGTTGGTCATGCCGATCACCGAGTAACCGAGGCCCTTGTAGGTGAGGCTTTCGGCCAGGGTGGAGAACTGCGGACCTTCCATGCACACGTAGGTGCCGTCGCGCTTGACCGCGATGCCCTCGGCCATCGCGGCATTCGCGATGTGGATGCGCAGGCGTGGGCTGACCGGGTGCGCCATCGAGACGTGCGCGACGAGGCCCTTGCCGAAGAACGAGCTCTCGCGTCTGTGCGTGCGGTCGACGAACTGATCGACAAGCAGGAACGTGCCGGGCGGCAGCTCCTCCTTGAACGAGCCGCAAGCCGAGAGCGACACGAGATCGGTCACGCCCGCGCGCTTCAGGATGTCGATGTTGGCGCGGTAGTTGATGTCGGAGGGCGAGAGGCGGTGGCCCTTGTCGTGGCGGGCTAAGAACACCACCGGCAGGCCCGACATGTCGCCGATCCGCAACGGCCCGGACGGCTTGCCCCACGGGCTCGCGATCGCCTCCTCGCGCACGTTCTCCAGACCCGGCAGGTCGTAGACACCCGATCCGCCGATGATGCCAAGGACTGCTTTGGTCATTGTTCAGGCGGCCTTGCCGTGGCGGTCGAGCGTCTGCTTCACCTCGAAGCCCTCGAACTTCGGATGGCCGAGATAGAGCGGCGCTGCGTTGCCGTCATTGCCGGCGCGTGCGTGCGCGCGGCGGAATTGCTCGGACTTGGTCCAGGCCTCGAAGTCGGCCTTGCTCGCCCAAACGGTGTGCGAGGAATAGAGCGTGTGGTCCTCGGCTTCCGGGCCCTTGAGCAGGTGGAATTCGACGAAGCCCTTGACCTCGTGCAGATAGCTGTCGCGGCTCTGCCACATGTGTTCAAAGGCTTCTTCCTTGCCCTTGACCACCTGAAAGCGGTTCATGGCGATGAACATGCAAGTCTCCTGAAGGCGAACCGCTGGCAACGGGGCTTGCGGCGTTCAATTCAAGCGAAAGGCGACCGGCACCGCAAAACTGCGCGGCCGGCCATCGGGCGGCGCCGGAAACGGCGATGCGCGCCGCACCATAGCCTGCACCTCCTGATCGATGCTGGCAATTCCAGAGCCGCTCACGAGCCGCGCGGACGTCACGCGACCGCCGCCGTCGAGGCCGAAGCTCACCGTGGCGGTGCCCTGATCGCCGCGACTACGCGCATCAGAAGGATATTGCTGGTGGCGGCGCAGATGCGCCGAAACGAGGCCGGGGTAGTTGCTGGAATTGTCGGAGCGGCCGACGCCGACATTGTTCGCCGCGGTCGACGGCGTCGAAGCCTTCGCCTCGCGGGACGAATTCTCGCGCGTCGGAGCCGCGATGCGCCGCTGCTCTTTGGCGGGCTTGGCGTCCTTCACGGGCTTTGGGGGCGCTGCTTGCACCGGGTTCGCTTCGGGCTTCTTCTCGACCGGCTTCTCCTCCGGTTGCGGCAGCAGCGTTACCTCGGTCGGCGAAGGCAGAGTCTCCTGCGGCTTTGCAGTCGCGGTATCGGGCGCGGGTGCTTCGACCATCGAGACGGCTGGCTTCTGCTCGGCCTGCGCGGGTTCCTGCGGCGCGGCAGCAATTTCGAATTTCGGTTCGACCGGTTTTGCGTCGTGGGCCTTCTGCTCGGTCTTCTGTTCGGGCGCGGTTTCCTCACGCGCGACCTCGACGGTCTGCGGCTGCGCGGTTGCCTTCTCCTCGGCCTTGTCGGTGTCGGTCGCCTCGGTGTCGGGAGCGGCGGCGGAATTGACCTGCTGTTCACCTGGCGTGACCGCGACGCCGGCCGGCGCCGTCGCGCCGACGACGATCTCGACCGAAATCACCTCGACGCCGATGCTCGCAAGCGGCGGCGGCTCGCGCCAGAATGCCACGAACAGCCCCGCGTGCACCGCCACCGAAACAGCCGCGAACGCCGCAAGCCGCGCGCGCTCGCGCGTGAGGTCCGCGCGCGCAAGCCGTGCCGTGCCCGCCGGCAATGCGACAGCGGGCGCCGCGCGCTCTCCGCCGGGGCGCATGAACGGCACGACATTGCCAGGATAGGCGCTGGTGTCGTTCGCCGGCTGCGGATGCTCCGGACGCGCGGGCACGATCGCGCCAAGGTCATCGACGCGGTCGCGCCCTGGGCGCAGAGCAATGATTTCGCCGACCGATACCTTGGTCATTCGTCTCCGAGCATTTCACGCCCGCAATCAGGTCACGCCGAAGCGTATCGCAAGCCGCCCTTGAAGGTAATGCCCGACGAGGGGAAGAGGATCGCGGGCGGCTGGCCCGGCTGGCTTGGGCCTGCTGGGGCGAAGGCGCTGGTCGCCGGCGTATCGCTCAGGCCGCGATGTGAGTACGCGCGCCTAATGCACGTCGGACCAGACCTTCTTCTTGGTGAAGTACATCAGCCCGGCGAAGATCACGAGGAAGATCATCACCTGGAAGCCGATGCGCTTGCGCGCCTCGAGGTGCGGCTCGGCCGCCCACATCATGAAGGCGGAGACGTCCTTGGCATACTGGTCGAGCGTTGCCGGGCTGCCGTCGGTGTAGTCGACGCGGCCGTCGGTCAAGGGCGGCGGCATCGCGATCGCATGGCCGGGGAAGTATTCGTTGTAGTTGCCGCCGGCCGGAAGCGTGAAGCCCGCCGGCGGCTTGTCCTTGTAGCCCTTCAGCAGCGCCGTGACGTAGTCGACGCCGTGCTCCTGATACTGGAAGAACGGCAGCGCATCGACGATGAACAGCGGAAATCCGCGCTCGTAGCCGCGCGCCTTGGCGAGCACCGACATGTCGGGCGGCACCGTGCCGTTATAGAGCAGCCGCGCCTGCGCTTCGTTCTTCCATGTGCTCGGCGGCGGGAAACGGTCGGCGAGGCGGCCGTTGCGCTCGAACATCTCACCCTGGTCGTTCGGCCCGTCCTGCACCTTGTAGTCCGCCGCGATCGTGGCCGCCTGCGCCGGAGTGAATTCGGGACCGCCCGGATCGGCGAGATTGCGGAATGAGAGCAGGCTCAGCCCGTGACAGGTCTGGCAGACCTCCTTGTAGACCTTGAAGCCGCGCTGCAGCTGCGCCCGGTCGAACTTGCCGAACCCGCCCGCGAACGACCATTTGTTGCGCGGCGGATGCGGCGTGTCGTCGGCCGCGAACGCGCTTCCCGGCATCGCGAGGAACGAGGCTGCGCCGATGCCGATCGCGAGCAGCACCGCGGCGGCCCTCTTCAGCACGGCTTCGGAGATCGAGTTCGGCAGCGGCCGCGGTGTCTCGATCAGCCCGAGCAGCGGGAAGATGACCAGGAAGTGGATAAAGTAGTAGGCGGTGAGCACGCGCGCCGCGATCACGTAGCCGCCTTCGGCGGGCTTGGAGCCGAGCCAGCCGAGCCCGAGGCAGACCAGCACGAACACCCAAAAGAATTGCTTGTAGAGCGGCCGGTAGGTCGCCGACTTCACCCGCGAGGTGTCGAGCCACGGCAGGAAGCACAGGATCAGGATCGAACCGAACATCGCGAGCACGCCCGCGAGCTTGTTCGGGATCGAGCGCAGGATCGCGTAGAACGGCAGGTAGTACCATTCCGGCACGATGTGCGTCGGCGTCACGCCCGGATTGGCCGGGATGTAGTTGTCGGCGTGGCCGAGATAGTTCGGGATGTAGAACACGAACCACGCAAAGAACAGGCAGAACACCGCCACCATGAAGGCGTCCTTCATGGTCGCGTGCGGCGTGAACGGCACGGTATCCTGACCGGATTTCGGATCGATTCCGGCCGGGTTGTTCTGACCCGCGACATGCAGCGCCCAGACGTGCAGCACCACGACGCCGGCGATCACGAACGGCAGCAGGTAGTGCAGCGAGAAGAAGCGCTGCAGGGTCGGATTGCCGACCGCGTAGCCGCCCCACAACCAGGTGACGACCGACTCGCCGACGATCGGGATCGCCGAGAAGAAGTTCGTGATGACGGTCGCACCCCAGAAGCTCATCTGCCCCCACGGCAGCGTGTAGCCGAGGAAGCCGGTCGCCATCATCAAGAGGTAGATGATCACGCCCAGAATCCACAGCACCTCGCGCGGCTCCTTGTACGAGCCGTAATAGAGGCCGCGGAACATGTGGATGTAGACGGCGACGAAGAACATCGAGGCGCCGTTGGAGTGCAGATAGCGCAACAGCCAGCCGTAGTTCACGTCGCGCATGATGTGCTCGACCGACGTGAACGCCATGTCCACATGCGGCGTGTAGTGCATCGTCAGCACGATGCCGGTGACGGTCTGCGCGCCGAGCATGACCGAGAGGATCGCTCCGAAGGTCCACCAGTAGTTCAGGTTCTTCGGGGTCGGATAGGCGACGAAGGAAGAGTGGATCAGCCCGCCGATCGGCAGGCGCGCCTCGAACCATTTCAGGAATGCGTTTTGCGGCTGATAAGTCGAGGGCCCGCTCATTCTATTCAATCCTGGACGATGATTGGCGTTGGATCAGCCGATGCGGATCTTGGTATCGGAGACGAACTCGTATGGGGGGACCACGAGGTTAGAGGGGGCGGGTCCCTGACGGATGCGCCCGGACGAGTCGTACTGCGAACCGTGACAGGGGCAGAAGAAGCCGTCGTAGTTTCCTTGATGGGCGAGGGGGATGCAGCCGAGATGCGTGCAGATGCCGATCAGCACCAGCCACTGGTCGTGGCCCTGCTTGACGC
>JAXDOA010000237.1:0-3924 GCA_034669125.1 Hyphomicrobiales bacterium | reverse complement strand
CTGGTGACGGTGGACCGGCAAAAACCGCCGCCGCCGAACCGGCCGCGGGCGCCCTACCAGATATAAGCGAGCGAAGAGACCGGAGAAGTCACGCTCACCTATTTCAACGCGCGCAAGGATTTCCTGGAAAAGCTGCTGCCGGTCGGCGAGCGGCGCATCGTGTCCGGTGCGGCGGCGTTCTACGACGGCATGTTGCAGATGGTGCATCCCGACCGCGTGGTGGCGGAAGCCGATGCTGCCACGCTGCCGCTGGTCGAGCCGGTTTATCCGCTGACCGAAGGGTTGGGATTGAACGTCGTGCGCAAGGCGGCCGAGGCGGCGCTTGCCCGCGTGCCAGTGCTACCCGAATGGCAAGATGAGGCCTGGTTGCGCCAGCAGGAATGGCCGGCGTTCGGCGCAGCGCTGGCAACGCTGCATCGTCCGCCGGACCCGGCCGCCGTCGCACCCGAGACGCCGGCATGGTCGCGGCTTGCCTATGATGAACTGCTTGCCGGACAGCTTGCGCTCGCATTGGTGCGCGCGAGCCAGAAGCGGCTTGCCGGACGCCCAAGCGCCGGCAACGGGCGCATGACGAAGAAAATCATCGCGACGCTGCCCTATTCGCTCACGCCGTCGCAGGCGCGCGCGGTCGAAGAAATCAACGCCGATCTCGGCAAACCCGAGCGCATGCTGCGTTTGCTGCAGGGCGATGTCGGTTCGGGCAAGACCGTCGTGGCGCTGCTCGCCGCCGCGACCGTGGTCGAGGCCGGACGGCAGGCCGCCCTGATGGCGCCGACGGAAATCCTCGCGCGCCAGCATCACAAAACGATTACGCCGCTCGCCGAAGCTGCGGGCCTGCGCGTCGCGATCCTGACCGGCCGCGAACGCGGGCCGGTGCGCGCCGATATCCTGGCGCGGCTCGAAGCCGGAGAACTCGATCTGCTGGTCGGCACCCACGCGCTGTTCCAGGACGAGGTCGCGTTCCGCGATCTCGCACTTGCCATCGTCGATGAGCAGCACCGCTTTGGCGTGCACCAGCGCCTTGCGCTCGCCCGCAAGGGTGAGGCCGTGGACGTGCTGGTGCTCACCGCGACGCCGATCCCGCGCACGCTGGTGCTGACCTACTTCGGCGACATGGATGTCTCGCAACTGCGCGAGAAGCCGGCCGGCCGCCAGCCTATCGACACGCGCGCGGTGCCGCTCGGGCGCATCAACGATGTGGTGGCCGCCGTCGGCCGCGCGCTCGATCGCGGCGAGCGGGTCTACTGGGTGTGCCCGCTGGTCGCCGAATCCGAGGTGAGCGATCTCGCCGCCGCGGAGGAGCGCTACGCCGCCTTGCAGCAGCACTTCGGTGACGTCACCGATCTGGTCCACGGCAAGCTCAAAGGTGCCGACAAGGATGCCGCGATGGCGCGCTTCGCCGCGGGCGAGACGCGGCTCCTGGTCGCTACCACGGTGATAGAGGTCGGCGTCGACGTGCCGGAGGCGACCGTGATGGTGATCGAGCACGCGGAGCGCTTTGGACTGGCGCAAATCCATCAGTTGCGCGGGCGCGTCGGGCGCGGGCGCGAACACTCGACCTGCCTCTTGCTCTACCGCGCTCCGCTCGGCGAGACCGCCAAGGCGCGCATCGAAATCCTGCGCGAGACCGAGGACGGCTTCCGCATCGCCGAGGAGGATTTGCGGCTGCGCGGCGAAGGCGATGTGCTTGGGGTCCGGCAATCCGGCATGCCGGGCTTCCGGATCGCGCGCATCGAGACCCACGGGCCGCTGCTCGAGCCCGCCCGCAAGGACGCGCAGCTCATTCTGTCACGCGACCCGGCTTTGACCTCGGAGCGCGGCGAAGCGCTGCGGCATTTGCTTTATTTGTTCGAACGCGACGAAGCGATCCGGCTGCTGCGGGCGGGTTGACATTTGTATGTACAACAATACATACTGACGGAAATCCAATGGATTCGATAGGCGGATTCGATTGGGATGCGGGCAATCGCGACAAGTGCCGCAAGCACGGCTTGGCGCTCGCCGATATCGAGGCATTCTTTCGTGGGCAGATAGCCGTTCACCCCACGAGCCTTGGTAACAAGGAAGAGCGTTTCATAGCCATTGGTTCGACGGCGGAAGGGCGAAATATACTTGTAGTCTTCACACACTCCGCACGCGGGATGGAAAGACTCTGATACGCCCGATTAGTGTGCGTTACATGCACTGGCGCGAGGTGGCTCACTATGAAAAAACTGCCAAAGCTCAGGAGTGACAAAGCCGCGGAAGATTTCGTCGCGAAGTCAGACCTGACCACCTATGACCTGTCGAACATGCGCGTCGTTCGTTTCGAGTTTGAACCGAAGACCGAACGCGTAAACATGCGACTGCCGCGCACATTGCTCGATGCCGTGAAGGCCAGAGCGGCCAAACAGGGCATCCCTTATCAGCGCTACATTCGCCAAGCACTTGAAAGCGCGATTGGGCAGACGAAGCGCTGACGATATCCGTGCCCTACTCCGCCGCCGCGTTGGTCTGCACGTCCCTCGCCGCCCGCGCTGTTTCGGCAAGCGCGGCGAGCTTCTTCTGTTGATCGCCATTGCTGCTTGGCTGGATCATGCCGGCGCTCATGAGCAACTTGGCGGCGTCCTCCACCGAAATGCCGAGCTCGATCACGTCGCGCCGCAGCACATAGAAGAAAAAGCCGGTGGTCGGGTTCGGCGTGCACGGCATGAAGGCGGAGACGTACTCGTCGTTGCTCGGCAATTGCGCGGACAGGTCCGCCCCCGGCGGGGTCGAGAGAAACACCAGCGACCACATGCCGGGCGCCGGAAACTCGACGAGGCCGACGGTGCGGAAGGACGACGCCGACTTGGAAAATAGCGTCTCGAACACCTGCTTCAGCCCGCGGTAGATCGGCCGCACGATCGGCACGCGCTCCAGGATCATTTCGCCGATCTCGACGAAGGTGCGTCCCACCAGGTTGGCGGTCAGGAAGCCGAGCACGGTCAGCGCCATGAACGCGATGATCAGCCCGAAGCCGGGCACCTTGATCGGCAGATAGGTCTCGGGCCGATAGGCGATCGGAATGAACGGCCGCACCAGGTCGTCGACCCAGGTCACGAACGACCACACCAGCCAGATCGTGATCGCCACAGGGCCGGCGACGATCAGCCCGGTCAGGAAATAGGTGCGGATGCGGCTGGCGATGCCGGGATGCACCGGCTCCGGCGTTCCGGAACTCTCAAGATTGCTCATGGAATCGTGCGGCCTCGTCTGCCCGGCGGCATTTAAACGGCCATTATATGAAAAAGTGATGGCAGGCCGCTATGGGGCCTATATGGGGATGGCAGAATGACGCGGCTAGCGTGGACGCAGCGAGTAGCTACTCGACGGTGACGGATTTGGCGAGATTGCGCGGCTGGTCGACGTCCGTGCCCATCATGACCGCCGTATGGTAGGCGATCAGCTGCACCGGGATCGCGTAGACCAGCGGGGTTACGGTCGATGGCATCGCCGGCAAGGTGAGCGTCACCAGCGATTCGATGGTCGCCTCGGCGGCGCCCTTCGGGTCGGTCACAAGAATGATCTTGCCGCCGCGCGCGGCGACTTCCTGCATGTTCGAAACCGTCTTCTCGAACACCCGGTCGTAGGGCGCGATCACGATCACCGGCATGGTCTCGTCGATCAGGGCGATCGGTCCGTGCTTGAGTTCGCCCGCCGCGTAGCCCTCGGCGTGGATGTAGGAGATTTCCTTCAGCTTGAGCGCGCCTTCCAGCGCCAGCGGATACGAGGTCCCACGTCCGAGATACAGCACGTCACGCGACTTCGCGAGATCGCGGCCGAGCTGTTCGATTTGCGGCTCGAGCGCGAGCGCTTCCGCCATCAGGCGCGGCACCTCGATCAGCGCGCGCACGAGCTTGCGCTCGTCCTCGTCCGACAACACGCCGCGCGCCTTGCCGGCCG
>JAXDOA010000236.1:0-3967 GCA_034669125.1 Hyphomicrobiales bacterium | reverse complement strand
TCAGTGTCGTCTTCGCGTGCACGTGCCTGCCGTCGAGCAGGGCCGCGAGGCGATCCATTTCCAAGAGCGAGAGTTGCGGCGCCCCGAACACCACGACGTCGACCTTGTCGCCCGCCGCCGCGTAAGTCGCGAAAAACGCGCGAAATTCCGCTTCGCCGATCGTAGCTGCGGCCGGAACGGTGCGGCCCTGGAACGCGGCATCGAGCGTCGGCGCTTCCGGCGTGACGCCGACCATGTGAAACAGCGCGACCGACCCGAAGCTCGCCAGTGCGGCACCGAAATGCTTCAGCTCGTCGGAATTGGGTGCACCGTCGATGCCGGCCACGACCGGCACTTCCCAATAGCTGTTGGTCGCGCGCCCGACGATCCCGCCGAGCGCTCCCCAATCGGCGAGACCGCGTGGCCGGTGGGCAACCTGAACATGCTTCGTTCCCGCGCGGTGCGCATCGAGGTGATAGCCGTAGCGCGGCGTGCGTCCGGTCAGGCCGGCGGCGAGCGCCGAGGGGCCGCCCTCGAAATTGCTGCGCGCGCCCATCACGCCGTTCGAATAGATGACGACGCCAGTGTCGCCCATCGCGAGGTGCTCGCCGCGCACGGGCGGAAGGATCGTCTGATAGTTGATGCACGTATTGGTCATCAGCACGCCCAGCGCCTCGAAGGCACGGATCGCGCGCGCCTCGATCTCCGCCATGGCGTCGGTCTGTCCGAGCCGCTTGTAGCTGTCGAAATCGACGCCGCGCGGATCGGTGATCGTGGGGACGCGCACGCGGCGCTCGTCAGCCGGGAGGGCGGCGAGATCCTCCAGCCAGCGCACGCCTTCCTCGCCGAGGCTCTCGGTGTCGGCCATGACATGCGCCTGTCCGACGGCCACGAAATCCGGAGCGTCGAAGAATTCCCCGACCTCGATCTGGTGGCGGAGCGCCCACTGGCGTGCGCGCCCGTGCTCGCCCGCAAGCATCGCGCGCTCTTCGTCTGTCAGCCGCATGCGCGCGCGTCAGTTTCCGACGACGCCTGCCGCCTTGATCACCGGCGTGATGCGCGCGACTTCGCTTTCGACGAGCTTCTGCAAGCCCGCCGGTCCGCGGTCGGGAGGCAGAGGCGCTGTGCTGCCGAGCTCCATGTAGCGCTTGTTCACCTCCGGATCGTCGAGCGCCTTGTTCAGCGCGGCGCCGAGCTTCGCCACGACATCCGCAGGCGTTCCCTTCGGCGCGACCATCGCGTTCCAGGCGCTGAAAATGAAATCGACGCCGGCTTCCTGCGTGGTCGGAACATCGGGCAGGCTTTCGAGCCGCTTCGGCGCCGCAACCGCGTAGGCCTTGATCGTGCCAGACTTGATCTGCGGGATCACGTTGAGCGACTGATCGACCATGTAGTCGATCTGGCCGCCGACGAGATCGTTCAGCGCCGGCCCAGTGCCGCGATAAGGCACCAGCGTCGGATTGCTGCCGAACTTCGCGTTGAACACCAGGCCCGACACGTGGGAAATCGAGCCCACGCCGGCGTGGCCGTAGCTCATTTTCGTGCTGTTCGTTTGCAGATGCGCGATGAAATCCGCCAGATTGGGGGCCGCCATGGTCTTCCTGGCGACGATCGCCTGTGGCGTATAATTGACGATGCCGATCTGCGCGAAACTCGTCGCCGGATCGTATTTCAGCGCCGGATAAAGCGCGGGCGCGGCCGACTGCGTGCCCATGTTGCCGACCGCGATCGTGTATCCGTCGGGCTCCGCCTGCGCGGCACGCGTCATGCCCAGGGTCCCGCCGGCCCCACCGATATTTTCCACCAGGACGGTCTGGCCGAGCGTGCGCGCCATGTGCTCGCCGACGATACGGGTGACGACATCGGTCGGCCCGCCGGCGGCGAACGGCACGATGATCGTGATCGGCTTGTTGGGGTATTGGGCGGCAGCGGGCGCGGTCAGCGCGATAAGCGCAAGCGCGCCGCTCATGATGGCACGAAGCATGTGGTTGATGTCCTTCCCCAGACCGGTTGTCGGTGCCGATGATGGGGGAAGGGGCGGCTCGCCCGCAAGTGCTGCCGCTGCGGCTAATTCTGCTCCTCGTCACGCGCCGCAAGGTGCAGCGCGGCGATATCCCGCCGCGGGACCGCGAAGTGCTCGCCTTCCTTTGTTGAGAACGCGACCAGCCGGGCGCCAGATCCATCGAACGGGGTCTGCAGGATCGCCAGCGTGGTTTCGCCCGCAACCGGATAGACGACCACGGTATCGCCCGGCTCGATCGCGCTCGCGGGCACTGTCGGGTCGACCCAGTACCAGGCATCGCCGACGCGCGCCCGGTAGGGTTGCGTCGCTCCGCGGCCATCAGTGGTCATAGTCATCCTCTCATCGAGAAATAAGGCTTGGCAATGATCCGCCGGCAAGCCGACACTGGGGAAGAGGCCACAAGCCCGCCCGGAGGAAGCCCCATGCGCAGAATCACGCCTGTCATCTGGATATTGTCCACGGCCCTTCTGGCGATGCTGCCGAACGTCGCCGCCGCGCAGGCTCCCGAGAAGCGCAAGGTGAACGTCGCAACCGCCTCGCTGGGCCTCCCGTATCTACCGCTGATCATCGCGCAGCAGCGCAAGTATTTCGCCGACGAGGGGCTTGAGGTCGAGATCGCGGCGTTTGCCGGCGGCTCCAAGGCGCTGCAATCGCTGATGGGCGGCTCCAGCGATGTGGCCTCAGGCGCCTACTCCAACACGCTCACGATGGCGGCCAAGGGCCAGAAGCTGAAGAACTTCGTCGTGCAGGTGCGCTATCCGGCGCTCACCATCGCGGTGTCGAAGAAAGTGGCCGATCGCTACAAGTCGCTGAGGGACCTGAAGGGTATGAAGATCGGCGTCAGCGCGCCCGGATCGAGCACCCACATGGTGGTCAGTCATTTGCTCAGCAAGGTCGGGCTCACCTCGGACGACGTTTCGATCATTGGCGTCGGCACCTCGGCGGCCGCCGTCGCGGCGATCCAGACCGGCGAAATCGACGCCATCATCAACTCCGATCCGGTGATGACCAAGCTTGAGACGGACAATTCGGTCACGGTGATCGCCGAAACGCGCACCCGGAAAGGCACCGAGGACCTGTTCGGCGGGCCATATCCCGAGGCCGGGCTCTACGCCACCGCGGATTTCATCGCCAAGAACCCGAACACCGTGCAGGCGCTGACCAACGCGATCGTGCGTGCCACGCTGTGGATGCAGCGCGCGACAATTGAAGATATCGCCGCGAATGTTCCGGCCGAGCACATGCTGGGTGACAAGGAACTCTATCTCGCCTCCTACAAGAAGATGCATGAGGCGCACTCGCCCGACGGGCAGATCACCAAGGAGGGCGCGCAGATCGTGCTCAACGTGCTCGCCGCGTTTCTCCCCGAGGTGAAGGCCGCCAACATCAAGGTCGAGGACACCTACGACAACCGCTTCGTCGAGAACGCGCTGAACAAGTGGCAGGGGAAGATGTGAGGCACCCCGGCAGCCGCCAACAGCTCTCGGAATCCGCCTGCCACGTATGCGCTCCACGCATACGACTTGTCCCCAACTCACGGTGCCTTGCGACGACGAATCCCGCGACGCGGCCGTTCCTGCGCTATGCTGATCTCCTGATTTTCTGGGGGAAAGATCATGAGCGCGATCGAAGGAGCTGCTGCGTCCGCGACGGACCAACCCGACAGCACGGCCATGAAGGCGTTGGCGGCCTCGACCATCGGCTACGCGATGGACGGGTTCGACCTGCTCATTCTTGGCTTCATGCTGCGCGCGATCTCAGCCGATCTCAGCCTGACGCCGGCGCAGGCCGGATCGTTGATCACCTGGACGCTGATCGGCGCCGTCGCCGGCGGCATCCTGTTCGGCATTCTCGCGGACTATTACGGCCGTGTGCGCGTGCTCACCTGGACCATCCTGCTGTTCGCGGTGTTCACCGGCCTGTGTGCGTTCGCGCAGGGCTATTGGGACCTTCTGATTTACCGCA
>JAXDOA010000235.1:0-8378 GCA_034669125.1 Hyphomicrobiales bacterium | reverse complement strand
GACCACGAACGCGAAATCGCGCGTCACCGGCTGGAACGCCGAGAGCTCCAGCGCCGGCTTGGCGCGCGTCGGCTTCGCCTTCGCCTCGGGGATACGTTCGAGAATGACCTCGAACGCAATCATCGGGCCTTCGGCATCGAGCGCATCGAGCGCGCGCGGATGCAGTTCGCCGAAATAGCCGAGCACGTTCTGCGGGCCGATCTGGATCGTGCCTGAGCGTCCCGGATGCAGCCAGCTCGGGCCGCCCGGGACGACCTGCAGCGCCTGCGGCGGCGCGCCGGCCGCCACCAGCACCGCCAGCGCGTCGGCCTTCACGTCGAATGCATCAGCCTCGCCATTGCCCTGCCAATGCCGCCCGATTCCGTTCGGCTTGGCGAGCGCGCGCCGCACGCCGGACGCAGCGGTGAGCTGATCCTCAGGCTTGTCGCCTTTGAAAACTTGCCCCACCTCGAACAGCGCCACGTCGGGAAATCCGCGGTCCGCATTCTTCTGCGTGGCTGTGACCAGCCCCGGAATGAGGCTCGGCCGCATGTCGGACAGGTCCGCAGCGATCGGATTGGCGAGCGCCAGTTCGGCCTGCCCGCCGCCAAACAGTTCGGCTTGGCTCCGGCCGATGAACGACCACGTGACGGCCTCGACCATGGCGCGGCCCGCGAGTGCGCGTTTTGCGCGGCGGTTGCGCACCTGCAGGGCGGTGAGGATCGGCTTGCGCGCGTCGTCGCCGCGCGGAAACGGCGTCGCCGGCACTTTGTCGACGCCAACGATGCGCACGATTTCCTCGACGATGTCGGCCTTGCCGTCGATATCCGGCCGCCACGACGGGATCGCGACCTTCACGGTCTCGCCCTTGCCGGCGACGAAGAAACCGAGCTTGTCGAGCACACGCTTCATTTCGGTGAGCGGCACGTCGAGGCCCGACAGGCGCTTCACCTCGGCGACCGGAAATTCGATGATCCGATCCTCCGCATGCGTCGAACCCGCGACGGCGATCTCCGACGGCGTGCCGCCGCAGAAATCAAGCACCATCTGCGTCGCCATTTCCAGTCCCGGCACCGCGAAGTTCGGATCGACGCCGCGCTCGAAGCGATAGCGTGCGTCCGAATTGATGCCGAGCTTGCGCCCGGTCCGCGCGATGTTGAGCGGATTCCACAGCGCCGACTCGATCAGCACGTCGGTGGTCTCGGCCGAGCAGCCGGTTTCCTCGCCGCCCATGATGCCGGCGAGCGACTCGACGCCCTTCTCGTCGGCGATCACGCACATCGAGTCGTCGAGTTGGTACGTACGCCCATCAAGCGCGAGCAGGCTTTCGCCTGGCTTGGCGCGACGCACGGTCAGATTGCCGTGCACCTTGCCGGCATCGAACACATGCAGCGGCCTGCCGCGATCGAAGGTCATGAAGTTGGTGATGTCGACCAGCGCGTTGATCGGGCGCAGCCCGATCGCGAGCAGCCGCTTCTGCAGCCATTCGGGCGACGGTCCGTTCTTTACGCCGCGCACGAGGCGCAGCGCGAAGCCGGGGCACAGCTCGGGCGCGTCGATTGTCACCGACACGGGGGAAGCGAACGCGCCCTTCACGGGCTTCGGCGCCGGATCGATCAACTTTCCCATGTCGGCTGCGGCAAGGTCGCGCGCGATGCCGTGCACGGCGGTGCAGTCCGGGCGATTTGGCGTCAGGTTGATTTCGATCGCCGGATCGTCGAGACCGGCCCACTTGGCGTAGCTCTCGCCGACCGGCGCGTCGTCCGGCAGATCGATGATGCCCTCGTGGTCGTCGGACAATTCCATCTCGGCTTCCGACACCAGCATGCCGCGGCTTTCGACGCCGCGGATATTGCCGACCCCGAGCGTGATCTTCTTGCCTGGAATGTAGGTGCCGGGCGGGGAGAACACGCCCTTCATGCCGGTGCGCGCATTCGGCGCGCCGCACACGACCTGCACCGGGTCGCCGCTGCCGGTGTCGACGATGCAGACGCGCAGCCGGTCGGCGTTGGGATGCTGCTTCGCCTCGATCACGCGCGCGATGGTGAACGGGGCGAGGGCTTTTGCCTTGTCCTCGATGCTCTCGACCTCGAGCCCGATCATGGTGAGCTTGGCCGTCAGCGCGTCCAGCGGCTCGTCGGTATCGAGATGCTCGCGCAGCCAGGAGAGGGTGAATTTCATGGCTCTCCCCACGCACCGGCGGGTCCCCTCTCGCCGCTTGCACCGCTCTCGCCCCCTCCCCCGCTTGCGGGGGAGGGTAGGGAGGGGGTCGCCCGCGAAGGAGGTTTGGCGGGAATGCTGGGCGCGATCTGTCCCCTCCCCCCTTGAGGGGGAGGGTTAGGGAGGGGGGTATGCTCAGCGGCGGCAGCAACGATCATTTCCAGCACGCCGTTGCGATTGCGCAGCACGTCGTGATTCCAGAAGCGGAGCACGCGATAGCCCTTTGACGCGAGCCATTGATCGCGCTCAACGTCGCGCGCGTTCTCGGCATGTTGCCCACCGTCGACTTCGACGACGAGGCGCCTCTCATGGCAGACAAAATCCACAATGAAGCGACCGACTGGTGTCTGCCGCCGGAAGCTTAGGCCGTTCAGGCGGTGTGCACGCAACGCCGACCAAAGGCGGTGCTCCGCATCTGTCATGTCGCTGCGCAGCGACTTGGCGCGCGCTCGCTTTATCACCGGCACAGGCCGGTGCGCGGGAGGCTTACCCCCCTCCCGGCGGCCTTCGGCCGCCGACCTCCCCCTCAAGGGGGGAGGTGCACCGAGTATGTGGCGTTCGCTGTTCGTCATCCGCTCAATCCCCCCGCCAGCGTGGGGAAATCGAGCGGGCGGAAGCCGTAGTGCGAGAGCCAGCGCACGTCCGCCTCGAAGAACTGGCGCAAATCCGCGATGCCGTATTTCAGCATCGCGATGCGGTCGATCCCCATGCCCCAGGCGAAGCCCTGGTACTCGTCGGGATCGAGCCCGCAATTGCGCAGCACGTTCGGGTGCACCATGCCGCAGCCGAGAATCTCCAGCCAGTCCTCGCCCTCGCCGAAGCGCACTTCGTCCTTGGTCTTGCGGCACTGGATGTCGACTTCGAGCGACGGCTCGGTGAACGGGAAGTACGACGGCCGGAAACGCATGTTGACGTGATCGACCTCGAAGAACGCGCGGCAGAACTCCTGCAGGATCCACTTCATGTGGCCGAGGTGCGAGCCCTTGTCGATCACGAGGCCCTCGACCTGATGGAACATCGGCGTGTGCGTCTGATCGCTGTCGCTGCGATACGTCCGGCCCGGCACGATGATGCGGATCGGCGGCTTTTGGCTCAGCATCGTGCGGATCTGCACCGGCGACGTGTGCGTACGCAGCAGCATGCGCGAGCCGTCCGGCTTCGGATTGAAATAGAACGTGTCGTGCATGTCCCGCGCCGGATGGCCTTCGGGAAAATTCAGCTTTCCGAAGTTGAGATCGTCGGTCTCGATGTCCGGCCCCTCGGCGACCGAAAATCCCATGTCGGCGAAAATCGTGGTGAGTTCATCCATCACCTGGCTCACCGGATGGATACGGCCCACTTCGGCCGGTGACTCGCGCACCGGCAGTGTCACGTCAACGGTTTCGGTGTTCAGCCGCGCGTCGAGCGCCGCGCCCTTGAGCGCCTCGCGCCGCGCCGCGATCGCGGCCGTCACGCGATCCTTCAGCCCGTTGATCAGCGGGCCCTGCTGTTTGCGCTCGTCCGGCGTCATGCCGCCGAGCATCTTGAGTAATGCCGACACCGAGCCGTTCTTGCCGAGCGCCGAAACGCGCACCGCTTCGAGCGCGGCTTCGTCAGCGGCGCCCGCGATTGCCGCGCCGATCTCTCTTTCAAGTTGTGCAATCTCGCTCATCGCGTCACTCCGGCAGCGCCGGCAGGTCGGTCGCGTGCGGCTTGCCGCCGGCCTGCGTCAGCATGCAGTGCACCTGTCCGCGATGGTGCGTCTGATGATTGAACAGATGTGTCAGCAGCACCCATTTCGGCTTGGTGACCTCGCGCTTCTGCGCCCCCGAATACCAGGTGAGATCGCCTTGCAGATATGAAGCATCGACCTTGTCGGCCCACACGACCATCGTGTCATCGAATGCCGCGCGCTCGCGCTTCAGTCCGTCCCAGTCCGGATACAGCGAGACCGACTCCGGAATGCCGCCCTGCGGCTTCGGCATATCCGCGAAGCGGCTCATCCAGATGCGGTCGCCCCACAGCAGATGGCTCAGCGTCTTGTGGATCGAGCCGAAGAACGCGCCGCGCTCGCGCCGGCGCTCCTCGTCGCTCAATTGATCCGCGACGCCGTACAGATTCGCGTTCTGCCAGCGATTGTAGCGCGCCATGCGCCGCACATAGGCGGGATCGATCATCTCTGCCCCCGGACAGGGCGGCCGTCAGGTCACGCCGCTGCAGCTTCCTGCGGCAGCGCGGCCTTGGCCTTCTCGACAATGGCCTGGAATGCTGCCGGCTCGCGGATCGCGAGGTCGGACAGCACCTTGCGGTCGACCGTGATGCCGGCCTTCGCGAGCCCGTCGATAAATCGGCTGTAGTTCAGGCCGAACGGACGCACCGCGGCGTTGAGCCGCTGGATCCACAGCGCCCGGAAGGTGCGCTTGCGCCGCTTGCGGTCGCGGTAGGCGTATTGGTTCGCCTTCTCCACCGCCTGCTTGGCGATGCGGATGGTGTTCTTGCGCCGGCCGTAAAAGCCTTTGGCGGCCTTGAAGACTTTCTTGTGCTTGGCGTGGGACGTGACGCCCCGTTTGACGCGGGCCATGGCTGATCTCCTGTGATGTCGGTTGAGGGAAAGCTTCGGCGAATTACGAGTTTGGAAGCCAGTACTTCCGCACCCTCTCGCCGTCCGTCTTGAACATCACGCCGGTGCCGCGCAGCTGGCGGATCTGCTTCTTGGTCCGCTTGATCATGCCGTGGCGCTTGCCGGCCGAGGCGTACATCACCTTGCCGGTACCGGTTACCTTGAAGCGCTTTTTAGCGCCAGATTTGGTCTTCAGCTTGGGCATTTTGCTCTCCTGTATGGGCCGGAAAACGCGAGCCAAAGGCCCGGTTCACCGGCATATGCTCGAAACGAGCGTGTGCATGAGGCACAAAACCACCGCCACGGCAGCCCTTTAGCCGGGCGGCGGAAGGCCGGGTTTATGGCAGAGCGAATGCCAAAAAACAACAGCCGGGAGGGTGGATTTGGGGCCTGCAGGCCACGATTCGGAGGGTTCGCGGCCGCCGCCCGGGCTAAGAATTCGTTAACCGGTCGGGCGCACGCTAGCGCCTGCGTATCGTGCCCGGCCTGGAACCGGCCCGCGGACCAAGGGATTATCCCGGCGGCCGAGCAACTGATCCGCAAAGGGCGTCAGCAGACGGAGGGGAGATCGCTTCGCGAGGCAGGAGGCGAAGATGACCCGGAGTTGGCTCCGTTCGGCCGGTCTGCCGCTTGTGGCGGCCGCATTCGTGTTTTCCCTGCCCACCCAAGGCTTTGCCAAGATCAATCAGGCCGGCGCGCTGCTCGTGCCCACGACCGTGGCGCCGAAAAGCTGTAGCGGCGCGTTCCGCTATGCGGCCCGGGTCGGCAACAGCGACATCGTGACCCTCAGCCCCGTGCAGGTCTTCGCCGACGACCGCCGGCTCGCCAAGACCCGCTACACCGGGCGCGCGATGTCCGGCTTCGGGACCGAGCGCTCGCCGGTGCTCTCCGCCAACACGATGTGCGGGTAGCCCTTGGCCTGACCCGCCCGCTCCGTCATCGTAGTGCAGCCGCCGCAGCGGCGGCATGCACGACGGGGAATGTCCGTGAAAGTCAGCCTGATCGAGACGCTCGCCTGCGATGCCGGCTGGCGCAACTACCACTTCGTGAAGTTGATCACCGACGAGGGCATCGTCGGCTGGAGCGAATTTTCCGAGGACCTCGGCTCGCCCGGCATCTCGGCGGCGCTCGCGCGGCTCGCCGCCAAGGGGATCGGCCAGAACGTCAGCGACCACGAGCGCATCTATGCGGAGCTTTATGCGGCCACGCGCCCCGCCGCGGGCGGCGTGGTGGCGCAGGCGATCGGCGCGATCGAGAATGCGCTGCTCGACGCAAAGGCGAAGGCGCTGGGCGTGCCGGTCTACGCGCTTCTCGGCGGCAGGCTCAGAGATCGCATCCCGCTCTACTGGTCGCATTGCGCGACCTGGCGCATCAATCATCCCACCTACTACAAGCCCGCGATCACCGACCTCGACGGCGTCAAGGCGATCGGCCGTGAGGTGAGGGAGAAGGGCTTCGCGGCGTGCAAGACCAACATCTTCATCTACGAGGACGGCAAGCCGCGCGGCTATCGGCCGGGCTTCGGCTCGCCGTATTACCCGGAGCTGAACATCGACAAGACGGTGCTGCGCAATCTGCACATGCATCTGGAAGCGCTGCGCGACGGCGCCGGGCCGGATGTCGGCCTGTTGCTCGATCTCAACTTCAACGCCAAGACCGAAGGCTACCTGAAAATCCTGCGCGCCATCGCCGACATCGACATGTTCTGGGTCGAGATCGATTCATACAATCCGCAGGCACTCGCCTACATTCGGAAGGCAAGCCCGCATCCGATCTCGTCATGCGAGACGCTGCTCACGTTACGCGAATTCCTGCCCTACTTCCGCGAGCAGGCGATGGATGTGGCGATCGTCGACACGCCATGGAACGGCGTGTGGCAGTCGATGAAAATCGCAGCCTGCGCGGAAGCGCACGAGGTCAACGTCGCGCCGCATAATTTCTACGGCCACCTCTGCACCATGATGAACTCGCATTTCGCCGCCGCCGTGCCGAACCTGCGCATCATGGAGATCGATATCGACCGCCTGCCGTGGGACGACGAGCTGTTCACTTGCGTGCCGAAGATCGAGAACGGGCAGCTCGTGATGTCCGATGCGCCCGGCTGGGGCATCGAACCCGACGAGGCGGCGCTCAAGGCGCATCCGCCGAAGCCGCATGGCGGGTTGGATTATGGGAAGAAGCCGGCATCGTAGCATCGTAGGGTGGGTTAGGCCGAAGGCCGTAACCCACCAATCTTCCCGCGACGCAAATCGGTGGGTTACGCGCTGCGCGCTAACCCACCCTACGAACTGACGAGGACGCATGATCGAAATCGTCAAAGTCGTGAAGGTCGAGCCGCTGGGGGGCCATCGGCTGCGGTTGCGATTCTCCCATGGTGCGGAGGCGCGAACGGGATTTGTCCGATATCGTCGATGAAGGAGGTCCCATGGTCGAGCCACTGAGAGATTCGAAGTTTTTTGCCCGCGTCTTTCTTGAACTGGGCACGCTCACATGGCCGAATGGATTCGATCTCGACTCAATTGCGTTGCATGACGAGATGCAACAAGCGGGCCTCTTGCATCGAACGGCCGCGTAGCGTCTAGAGCTGACCAGCGCAGCGAAATCGTATTGCCTCACGCGCCCCGCCGCCATTCCCCTCTTCGGAAAGCAAAGAAGAAGGAAAAAGGGCAATCCGCGCCCTTGCGAGAAGTGGCGGAGCGTTGGCTCGCACACCATTTGCCTCAGGTCGCGATCCGGAAAAACTCGCGCCGGTTGGACCAAGTCCGGCTGGGCGGTTCTCTCCGGTTCGACCTTGTCGTCTCAGGGAACAGGGAGTGCTCGCCATGCTGTCGGTAATCTTGCGGCCTTCAATCACGGGATCTATCGCACTGGCGCTCATGCTGACAGCTCTCCCGGCGCAAGCGCAGCGCATGAGTTTCGATGGCCCCTGGAGCGTCCTCATCCTGGCCGACCAGGGATCGTGCCAGGGGGCGACTTATCGCTACGGCGTGCAGATCGCGAACGGACAGGTCTTCTCGCAAGGTTCCGGCGCCGACATCTTCGGCCGCGTCACGCCGCGCGGGCAGGTGAGCGTCCGCCTTCGTCAGGGCAGTCAGGAAGCGGTCGGCAGCGGACGCCTCACGCAGGTTTCCGGCAGCGGATACTGGAGCGGCGCCTCGCCGGGACAGCAGTGCGCCGGACGCTGGATCGCGGAGCGGCGCAGCTATTATTATTGATTGTTGACGCGCAACGCCCGCGCGGCACCGCAGCGTAGGGCGGGCAAAGCTTGCCCCGCGAAAGCGCCTTCGAAGCCCTCGAAAAAAAGTTATCCCCGCTCGAAAAACCTCACTTACACTGCTCGCATTCCTGCTGGCTCAAAGGTCGCTGTCATGACGCGATCCGGAAAGCCAGCAGGGAGGGGCCGCCGACAACGCGGTCGTTATCCTTCCGCAGGCTACGTACACTTGCCTGCGGGGTGGAGCGCCGGGAGGCGCAGCGGTTCGGTGGCGAGGCCTCGCAAGCCTTGAGATCACCGCCCGCGCGCGCCTCGGGATGGGTCTCGCAAACCCGTCCTTGCAAGGCGCGCTGGGCTGGCCGATCG
>JAXDOA010000234.1:0-5257 GCA_034669125.1 Hyphomicrobiales bacterium | reverse complement strand
ACGACAACATCCGCGTCCGCCTGGCGGCCGGCACGATTAACGCCATGACCGGCGCGAAGGCCGCGCCGCGGTCCGGGGATGCGTTGCCGAAAGAGACTTATGTCGGGGGCTCGTTCGCGCTCGAAGCCGGCGGCCGCAAGGCGCAGCTCACGCATGTTTCCAACGCGCACACCGACGGTGACACTTGGGTGCATTTCGCCGACGCGAATGTGCTGGCGACCGGCGACACGTTCAACAATCTCAAGCGCTACCAGAACATCGACTACATGAACGGCGGCGACGTCCGCGGCATGATCCGCGCGCTCGACGCCTACATCAAGGCGTCGAACGATACGACCAAGATCGTGCCCGGCCACGGCCCGCTCGCCACCAAGGCGGACCTCACGGTGTTCCGCGACATGCTGGTCACCTCGCACGACCGCATCAAGAAGCTTGTCGACGAAGGCAAGAGCGAGGACGAGGTGATCGCCGCAAAGCCGCTCGCCGATCTCGACGCGACCTGGGCCAACAATCCGGGCCACGCGGCGGGGCACACCAAGAACGTCTACAACTCGTTCAAGCGATTCTAGATGAATGACGACGCCAAGGCGCCGCGCGGCGAGGCGATCAAGGCCATCATCACCGGCGCGACCGGTATGGTCGGAGAAGGCGTTCTGCTCGAATGCCTGAGCCATCCCGATGTCGAACAGGTGCTGGTGATCAATCGCAAGCCGGGCGGCGTGTCGCACCCAAAGCTGCGCGAGATCATCCACGCGGATTTCTGCGATCTCGCGCCCATCGAGCCGCAACTGGCGGGATACAACGCGTGCTTCTTCTGTCTCGGTGTCTCGTCGGTCGGCATGGATGCCGCCGACTACAAGCGCGTGACCTACGACCTCACGCTGAACGTCGCGCAGACACTGGCACGCTCCAATCCGGACATGACGTTCTGCTATCTCACCGGCAAGGGAACCGATAGCAGCGAGCAGGGGCGCCTTGCGTGGGCGCGCGTGAAGGGCGCGACCGAGAATGCGCTGATGCGGCTGTTTCCGAACGCCTACATGTTCCGGCCCGCGATGATGAAGGCGTCGCCCGGACAGAAGAACCTGAAGCTGCCTTACAGGCTGCTCGCCTGGATCTATCCGATCGGCCGCGCGCTCGCGCCCGCGCACTTTTGCACCTTGCAGGAGGTGGGGCGGGCGATGATCAATGCGGCAGGCAAGGGCGCGCCGAAGAAAATCCTCGACGTGCCGGATATCGTCCGGCTGGCCGCCGCCTGATACAACACCGGACACTCTGACAAGGACTGCTGATGACTGACAATCTGCGCGGTGCCGACATCGTTGCGCAATCGCTCGCGCGGCTCGGCGCAACCCGCGTGTTCACGCTTTCCGGCAATCACATCATGTCGATCTTCGATGCCGCGATCGAAGCGAAGCTCGACCTGGTGCATGTGCGCCACGAGGCGGCCGCCGTGCACATGGCGGACGCGTGGGGACGCCTCACGGGCCAAGCCGGCATCGCGATGGTCACTGGCGGGCCGGGTCACGCCAACGCGGTCGGCGCGCTTTACACGGCGCTCGGTGCGGAATCCCCGATGGTGCTTTTGTCGGGGCACGCCGCCACATGGGAGCTTGGCCGCGGCGGCTTCCAGGAAATCCGCCAGGCCGACATGGCGGCGCCCGTCAGCAAGGCGTCGTTCACCGCGACCTCCGCGGCGACGCTCGGGCGCGATGTCGGCGAGGCGATCCGCATCGCCACATCCGGCCGGCCCGGCCCGGTGCATTTGAGCCTGCCCTCGGATTTGCTCGAGGAGCGCGTCGAGGCCAACGCGATCGTGTGGCCCGATGCGCGTACGTCAGCCGCGCCTGCGCTCAGCGCGGCGGTCGCGGATGCAACGCTCGCGGCGGTCTCCGCCGCCGCCCGCCCGATCATTTTTGCCGGCCCGCAGCTTTCCAACTCGAGCGGGCGCGCACTGCTCGGCCGGCTGGAAGCCGCAACAAAAGCGCCGACCGTCATCCTGGAAAGTCCGCGCGGCATCGCGGATGCGACGCTCGGCGCATTCCAGGACCTGACGCGCCGCGCCGATTTGATCGTGCTCGTCGGCAAGGCGCTGGATTTCACGACCAAGTGGGCGTCGGGGCCGGGATTCGATCCGGCGGTGCGCCTCATCGCGATCGATCCCGAGGCCGCGCTGGTCGACCGCGCCGTGAAGGAAATGGACGGGCGGCTGGTGCTCGGCAGCATCGCGGATGTGCGCGCCGCTGCCGAAACACTGATCGCGCGCGCCACCACGATGAAGCCGCGCGATGGTGCTTGGCTATCCGAAGCGCGCGCCGCGCTCGACAACCGGCCCGCCGCGTGGGGGAGCATTACATCGCAGACACCCGGCCGCCTGCATCCCGCGCAGGTGTTCCGCGCGCTGCGTCCCTATGTGGAGCGCGACCCCGGCACGGTGCTGGTGTGTGACGGCGGCGAGTTCGCCCAATGGGGCCAGAGCATGCTTCCGGTTCGCCGCCGCATGATCAACGGCGTCGCGGGCTCGATCGGCGGCGGGCTGTCGTTCGCGATCGCGGCACGTCTTGCCGAACCGAAGGCGCCGGTGTTCGCGGTGCTGGGCGACGGCACCATCGGCTTCCACCTCGCCGAGTTCGAAACCGCCGCGCGGCGCAAGCTCCCGTTCGTCGCCGTGCTCGGCAATGACGCGCTGTGGAACGCCGAAAGCCAGATCCAGCTGCGCGAATACGGTGCTGCGCGCATGCATGGCTGCGATCTCACCCCCGCGCGCTACGACCTCGCGGTCGCGGCGCTGGGCGGCCACGGCGAATTCGTCGAGCGCGCCGAGGATTTGGGCGGCGCGATCGAGCGCGCGATGGCGAGCGGCAAGCCATCTTGCATCAACGTGATGATCGAGAGCATCGCGGCACCGGTCATCCGGACGGGGTAGGGTTCGTAGCCCAGCCGCGCTAATCCGCGAGCCCGAAGACAAACGCCAAGGCTATTCCGAGCCGGGCCATGTCCTGGTCGCTGAGATGCCCGATCTTCTGCCCGACCCGTTCGCGTCTGATGGTGACCGGCTTGTCGGCCATAACCTGCGATGTGAGGCGCAACCCATTTTCAGGCTTGGGCTCAATGGTGACACGAAAATCCGGAGCATCCGCGAGATCGGACGTCAATTGGCAGACCACCACCGAAGCATGGCTTTCGGGAAAAGCGTCAGTCTGCACGACGACCGCCGGACGCGGTTTGCCATAATCTCCGGCGGCCGCGACGGTCACCAGATCACCGCGCCGCATCGAACTCGGACACCGATTCGATCCATTGCAGCGCGTCGCGCTCCCGTTCCGGGTCGAGGCGGGCGACTTCTCTCGCCACCCGCCGCCGCACTGCACGCGAGCGAGCGTCGGCAACGACGAGACGCACTTCGCGCAGGCCGCGAACGCGCCACCGCTGCCGCATCATCTTCATTCTCTCGGCAGCCGGTGCCATTCGACGTCTCCATTGTAACGCGTTACAGTGTAACGCGTTACGGGTCGAGAGGCAAGGGGCGATGACGGCGATGCGGAGCTGTTTCCCGGATGTCGCTTCGCTACATTTCGCTACATCCTGCGTTCAGGATTCCGCCCTCGCAACGGCGCGCCGCTCGATCTCCTCGGGCGGCTTGATGTGCTGGAACGAGTACAGCAGCGCCAGGTCGTAGACGATCTTCAGCACACCGCAGACAATCAGCGGCGCAGCCGCGAATGAGCCCGCCAGCATCACGCCCGCAAAGGCCGGGCTGATGGATGACGCGAGCGTGCGCGGCACCGCCGTAAAGCTCGCAGCCGCGGCCTGCTCCTCGGGCGTCACCACCGACATCACGTAAGAGGTGCGCGTCGGCACGTCCATTTGCGACAGCGCCGAGCGCACCAGCAGCAAAACGAGAGCCGTCAGCAGGTTCGGCGCGAACGCGGCGGCGATCAGGCAGAGGCTCGAGGGGATATGCGTGAACACCATCGTGTTGATCAGCCCGACGCGACGCGAGAGCCAGGCGGCGACCGGATAGGAGAACGCCGCGAGCAAATTCGACCAGAAGAAAAACACGCTCGCCTGCGCAAGCGACAGGTCGAACTGCTCGAACAGCCAGAGCGCCAGCAGCGACTGCACCAAGAACCCGCCCGCGAAGGAATCGATGCAAAACAGCGCGGCGAGTTTGATCACGATGCCACGCGAGGGGCCGAGCACGGCGGGCTTTGCGGTCGAGGCGGTGGCGGGGCGGAGCGGGATGAAGCGATAGAGAACGGCAGCGATCAGGCCGAGACCCGCGTACGCGTAAAACATCAGCTTGATCGCGCCGATCTGGTCCATGCCCTGCGCGGCAAGCAGTTGCGGCGCGGCGGCGGCGAGCGAGCCGGCGGCGGTCGCCAGCGCGCCGATCAGGCTGTAGCGCGCGAAGGTCTGCGTGCGCTTGTCGGCCGCGACGCCCTGCGCCAGCGAGGCGTGCTCCAGCGGAATGAGTAAGCCGATATCGCCGCTCGACGGATTGATGGTGCCGAGGAACGCGACGATCACGATGATCGCAAGCGGCTCGAAGGCGGGCAGCGCCACGCCCGTTGCCGCCATCAGGATCGCGCCGAGCAGCAGCAGATTGCGCACCGGATAGCGCCGCGCGAGCACGCCGACCGCGAGCGTTGTCGCCGCGGAGCCGAGCAGCGCCGCCGTCGCCACGATACCGACTTCCGCCGGACCGTAGCCGAGCGCCGACAGATAGACCGGCAACAGGATGATCGCAAAACCGTCGCCGAAGCCGCGCAGCGCGCGTGCGGCGTAGAGAAGAGGGATGATCGTTTGTTGTTGCACTGCGTGTCCCGTCCAAGAGTCAATTTACCTGCGCACAATCGGCCTGCGCAGAATTCCGTCGAACGGCAATCCCGATCCCGAGGTCTTAAGCTCGACTTTGTTTCCCGCAAGCCACACATCGTAGCAGCCGCTTCCCGGCTCCTTGCCGCGATCGAAGCAGAGCTGATCCCGCTCGACGCGCCACTTGCCGGTGGATTTGCGGCCCATCGCATAGAAGGTGAGCGTGCCGCCCGACCCGAAGACGTCGGCGGAATGCACCTCATCGGTGATTTCCATACCGGAGACTTTGGCGCGGATTTCGCCTCCCGTCAGTTTCTTGAATGTCTCAGCCGCCGTGGCGTCGACCGCCAGAATGACGCCGCCGAGAATTGCGGCCATGGCCGCTGACATCCACGCGCTCATGTCTTCCCCGTCGGGACGAGCGGCTGCCCGCTCGTCC
>JAXDOA010000233.1:0-11180 GCA_034669125.1 Hyphomicrobiales bacterium | reverse complement strand
GCCACGCGGCGGATCATGTGCCAACGCCACTCCCCATCGGCCCGCTGCAGCCGATGTTCGAAGTTGAATGGTTCGCCGGTCGCCAATGAGATGCGCCACTTGCGCAGCGATTCCTCCGCGTCGTCCGGGTGAATGACTCTTCGCCAGCCTTCCCCTTGAATGTCGGAGAGCGTAAGGCCGGCGTAGTCACGCCAGGGCTTGTTGACGAAGTCGCGCTCGCCATCGGGGCCGTAACACGTCACGATCCCGGGGATCATGTCGATCGTTTGCTGCAGCTCGTGTTGAGTTGCAGCGAGATGCGCCTCGCTCCGGCGAAGCTCCGCCTCGACGCTCTGCCGTTCGGCGTTCTCGGCGACCAACGATTCATTGAGATGCCGCAGCTCAAGCACCATCGCTGCCTGTTCGTCGCGCGCCTGTCGCAACGAATCCGCCGCACGATGATACGCCGCGCTCAGCGCCACCACGAAGAGCGCCGCGGCCGCGAAAAGCACAAGCCGCGCGAGCTCACCGACCTCAAGACTGAATGAGTGGACCGGCTGCAGAAAGAACCAGTTGAAGGCCAGGATTGTCAGTGCCGCTGTGAGCAATGCCGGGCCCGTGCCACTGGCCCATGCGACAAACATGATCGTGCAGAGGAACAGGGAAACCAAAGGGCCGGTGCCCAAGGAGCGATCGAACGCGAGGGCCGCAGCTATCGCGACTGCCGCCGACAGAACCGCAATTCCCCAATTCACAGGAGTGGATGACCAAGGCCGCCGAGCAAGGACGGACGTCGACATGTTACTGCCTCCACCGGCGTCGCGCCGAGGTATGTCAGGGCCGCACAGTATCGTTTGCGGATGGGCACCTGATGGACTGCTGCTTCGATCATCACGGCACCGCCTTGGAAGGCGAACGTACCGTTCGCAAGACGCGACAACCGCCTGAAGCTTGGGAGTTTCTGCCGAATACGGCAAGAACTCAACAATCGAGGCAATCGTGAGCAACTGGACCCGGCCAGCGTGCGCGCCATTCTCGCAGTTGACGTTCGACGCAAGATCGCCGCAACAGCCGCAAATCTGCTGGAGCATCACCGCGCCGGCCAGCGCATATCCGTGCGGATGTGCAACGCGCGGAAACAAAGCGCAATGATGGCCAGCGATCGTCCGGTCGACATGGGCGCGTCGCATGCGCATGTACCGGCGGACATCGTCGGCAAGTTGATCGTTCTCGGCATCGTGCTGGCTTTTTCATTCGCCGCCCCGGCGGCGCCGGAGGCGAGGGCGATCGGCGCAAGAATATCCGACCCGCAACAAGACCGGCAAAACGCTCGTTCCGTGCGGTTCCCATCTCAGTGGTGCGACACACGCACCAACTGAAAGAAAGATGGAGAAGTAAAATGAAAAAGTTCGCTGCAATCATCCTTGCCACGGCTTCCCTTGCCAGCCTTGCGGCTGTCGCTCCGGCCGCCGCTGCGCAGCCCCGGCATCAAGAGCGTTCGGTCCAGAGTTCCGTTGAGGGCCAAGGCTACTACGAGGGCGACCGCGAAATGCGGGTCGACAGCCGCGACCGCGCCTCCTCGCCGTACGCGGGCGGCGTCTGAGCGACGATCGCTCGGTGTTGCTAGTCCGCACCGCAAAAACAGCCGGCGCCCTGCCGGCTGTTTCCGGCTGCGACCGTCACTCTGGCAGGAGAATTGGAAAATGGACGTCCTTGCGGCAAAGGCGCGGCGATTGGCGCCGCTCGACACACCCACGGATCTGACGACCGCGGCGAGCAAGGATATTTCCGCCGCCTTGACGGTGCTGCTCGCCGACATGCTTGCCCTATATCTCAAGACGAAGAATTTCCATTGGCACATGTCAGGCCCGCATTTCCGCGACTATCACCTTCTGCTCGACGAACAGGGAGAGCAGATCTTCGCCGCGACCGACGCGATGGCGGAGCGCGCGCGAAAGATCGGCGGCACGACCTTGCGCTCCCTCGGTCATGCAAGCCGGCTGCAGCGGCTGCTGGACAATGACGCCGACTATGTCACGCCGCTCGACATGCTGGCGGAGCTCCGCGACGACAACAAGCAGCTGATCGCCTCCATGCGCGTGACGCACGGGCTGTGCGATGAACACGGCGATGTGGCGAGCGCGAGTCTGCTCGAGAACTGGATCGACGAGGCCGAGCGGCGGACGTGGTTCCTGTTCGAGGCGAGCCGCCAGCCGTAGATCCGAAATTGCGCAACACCAGGTAGGTCGCGGCAATAACCTGCAAGCCGCGCCCAAGGGGGGTGTGCATCTCTCAGGAAGCCTGAACCCCGCCGGAGGTTGCCGTGCAAAGTCCAACTCCCCCTCGCGCTCTCACGTCGCGGCGCCGCTTTCTCGAGACCGGCGGCGTTGCGACGCTCGCGCTGGCCTCGTCACCGGCGATTGCCGAGATTGCGGAGCAATCTTCATCCTCGCGATCGCGAAATACCGAAAGTGTGCGGCTGACCGTCAATGGACGGCAACACGCGCTCGATCTCGATCCGCGCACCACGTTGCTCGATGCGTTGCGCGAGCATCTCGCGCTCACCGGGACCAAGAAGGGTTGCGACCAGGGACAGTGCGGCGCCTGCACGGTGATCGTCAACGGACAGCGCATCAACAGCTGTCTGGCACTCGCGGTCATGCATGCTGGCGACGAGATCACGACCATCGAGGGTTTGGTGGAGGATGGCGATCTTCATCCGATGCAGGCAGCTTTCGTACGGCATGACGGATTGCAATGCGGGTACTGCACGCCGGGCCAAATCTGCTCGGCCGTCGCGCTGCTGGCGGAACACAAGGCGGGTTGGCCAAGCTATGTCACGGCGGATGTAGCGACCGCGCCGGCCCTGACGGATGCCGAGATCGCCGAACGGATGAGCGGCAATATTTGCCGGTGCTCCGCCTATCCCAACATTGTCGCGGCGATCCGCGATGTGGCCGAGGGAGGCCGCTCATGAAGCCGTTCCGCTACGAACGGGCAAGCGGAGTCGCGGCGGCCTGCGCGGCGGCGGCCCGACCGGCGGCGAAATTCGTCGCCGGCGGTACCAATCTGGTCGATCTTATGAAGCTGCAGATCGAGACGCCGGCGCACCTGGTCGACATCAGCGCGCTGCCGTTGTCCGATATCGAAGAGACCGCCGAGGGCGGCTTGCGCATCGGTGCGCTCGTGACAAACAGCACGGCGGCCGCAGACGCGACCGTCCGGCGCCGCTACCCGCTGCTGTCGCAGGCGATTCTGGCCGGTGCCTCGACGCAGCTTCGAAACAAGGCGACGACTGGCGGAAATCTTCTTCAGCGTACCCGCTGCCCCTACTTCTATGACACGACCAAGCCATGCAACAAGCGCGTGCCAGGATCGGGTTGCGCGGCGCTGGGCGGGATCAACCGAATGAACGCGGTGCTGGGCGTGAGCGACGACTGCATCGCCGCGCACGGGTCCGATATGGCGGTCGCGATGACGGCCCTGAGTGCGCGCATCGAAACGATTGCGCCCGATGGAGCAACCCGGACGATCCCGATCGACGCGTTCTATCGCCCGCCCGGCAACACGCCCCATATCGAAACTGTCCTCGCGCCGGGCGAGCTGATCCGCTCTGTCCTGTTGCCGCCACCGCCGCCGGGCCGGCAGGTTTATCGCAAAGTGCGCGACCGCGCCTCCTATGCCTTTGCGCTCGTCTCGGCCGCCGTCATCGTGGCGAGCGACAACGGGCTGGTCAACGCCGCCCGCGTGGCGTTCGGCGGCATCTCATACAAGCCGTGGCGATCGGTCGAAGCCGAGGCCGCGCTCATCGGTGTAACGGCGACGCGCGAGTCCTTCGACGCTGCGGGGGTTTCCGCGCTCAGGGATGCTCGCGGCTACGGTTACAACGATTTCAAAATCCCGCTCGCTCGCCGGACCCTGCGCGCCACGCTGGCCGTTGCGGCCGGCGTTATCTGAGGAGAAGCCGTCATGGCTGAAAGCGAGCATGCCGGCCCGATCGGGCGTCCGCTTGATCGTGTCGATGGCCGGCTAAAGGTAACCGGCAAGGCGACCTATGCGTTTGAATACGCGGCGCAAGGCGCCGCAGCCTATGGCGTCATCGTTCCCGCGGCGATCGCCAAAGGCCGCGTCGTTGCAGTGGACACGCGTGATGCAGAGCGCGCTGCCGGCGTGCTGCTGGCGCTGACCAAGGACAATGCGCCGCCGCAAACACCGTGGGGCCCGGTCGACCTGCCGGACCGCTTTGCCCGCGCGGTGCCCGCCCTCAATACCGACGAGGTGCGCTATTTTGGGTTTCCCGTCGCCTTCGTGGTCGCCGACACGTTTGAGCACGCCACCGCCGCCGCGATGTTGGTCCGCGTCCACTATGCGCCACTGCCGGGTGAGTATGACTTGCGCGCGGCTGGTCCGCACGCCGAGAATCCCGGCCAGATCAGTGGCGGTCAGCCCGCCGACAGTTCAATCGGCGATTTTGAATCCGCCTTCGCCGACGCACCGGTGAAGGTCGAGGCGATCTACACCACGCCCTATCAATGCCAAGCCGCGATGGAGCCGCATGCCACGATGGCAACTTGGGACGGCCCGAAGTTGACCGTGCATACGTCGGCGCAGTTGACCACGAGTCCGCAGGAAGGTCTCGCCCGGACATTCAACATCCGCAAGGAGGATGTGCGCGTTATCACGCGCTATATCGGAGGCGGCTTCGGCGGCAAGCTGCCGTATTATGCCGACGCGACACTCGCCGCGGTCAGCGCCCGGATGCTCGGACGGCCGGTGAAGGTGGCCATGGCGCGGCCGCAAGTCTTCCACATGACCAGCCATCGTACCGCATCCGAACAGCGCCTGCGGCTGGGCGCAGACCGCGACGGTCGGCTCACCGCCTACGGCCACGATGCGCTGGTTCAAACCGCGCGCTTCGATCATTTTGTCGAGCCGGTCTGCGAGGCCGCGCGCACCTTGTATGCCGCGCCCAACCGGCTGACGCGCCATCGCCTTGCAAAGCTGGATCTGCCGCAGTCGGATTCGATGCGCGCGCCGGGCGAGGCGATCGGATTGCTGGGGCTGGAATGCGCCATGGACGAACTGGCCGACGCGCTCGGCCTCGATCCGGTGGAACTGCGGCTGCGCAACGACACCCAGGACGATCCCGAGCACCATCGGCCATTCGCCTCGCGCCATCTCGCCGAAGCTCTGCGTGAGGGTGCGGCCCGCTTCGGCTGGGACAAGCGCGTCGCAAAGCCCGCCAGCGTGATCGACGGGCGCTGGTTCGTCGGTCTCGGCGTTGCCTCGGCGATCCGCGGCGACGTGCTGCGGAGCGCGACCGCACGCGTACGCCTCGAGAGCGATGGCCGGCTGATCGTCGAACTGGCGATGACCGACATCGGCACCGGCACCTACACGATCCTGACCCAGATCGCCGCCGAGACGATGGACATGCCGGTCGGGCGCGTCGTCGTTCGTCTTGGCGACACCCGCTTTCCACCCACCGACGGTTCGGGCGGCTCGTTCGGCGCGGCGACATCGGGTGCGGCGGTTCTTGCTGCCTGCCGGAAACTCAAGGATGGGCTCACCCTCGGAATCATGGAGGCCGAAGGGTCGGTCACGCCGGCCGCCCTCGACAACGCGTATTCGCACGCCGGCTTCGGCGCGCATTTCGCCGAAGTTGGTGTCGATCGCGACACGGGCGAGGTACGCGTCCGGCGCATGCTTGGCGTGTTCGCGGTCGGCCGCATCCTCAATGCGAAGACCGCGCACTCGCAGATGATCGGCGGCATGACGTGGGGCATCGGGGCGGCGCTGATCGAGGAGAACCACGTCGACGCGCGCTATGGCTCCTTCATCAATCAGGATCTGGCCAGCTATCATGTCGCGGTGAACGCCGATGTCGGCGCGATGGATGTCGTGTTTCTCGACGAGGCGGACCCTCACGGCAGTCCCCTCGGCAGCAAGGGCATCGGCGAGCTTGGAATCTGCGGGGCGGGGGCCGCGGTGATGAACGCCATCCACAACGCGACCGGCGCACGCATCCGCGATTTTCCCGCCACGCCGGACAAGCTCTTGCCCGCGCTCGAAGCACTCGATTGAAGCGCCGAGCGTCGGTGCATCTCAAGAGGATGTCACAGTTCGTTCAGTGAAGCCCACATGGATACGCCCGTGAAGCCAGAGCCGGCCGCCGACCTGCGTGATTATCTCGCCGGGGAGCGGACGTTTCTCGCGTGGATTCGCACGGGCCTCGCCTTGATGGGATTCGGGTTCATACTGGCGCATTTTGGGATTTTCGCTGATGAGCCAGGCCTGAGCCACGTCGGCGGCGTCCGGACCGACGAGCTCTCGCTCTGGTTTGGAGTGGCACTGATCGCAGTTGGCGTGACGGTGAACCTTTATTCGGCACGGCGTTACATGCGTCTCGTCGGCGCACTCAATGGCGGGAAAGTCGTGCAGCTTTCCGTGTCCCGGCAGGGCGTGGCTGTGGCTGTCTTCCTTGCGCTGTTCGGCGTTGCTGTGACGATTTACATGGTTCTCGTTCTGGCTCAGTTGCCGGACACGCTGCATGCGTCGTCGTCGGCCATCCGCGCCGGCTTTGTGTAGGAGACAATGATGGAAGGTTCGAAGACGCGCACCTTCGGCAGCACCGATTCATCGTCTGCAATGGGCCTCATCATCCGGCAAACGGAGCCCAGGGTTCTGGAGACTCCATTCGATCGGATCGACTCCTATCTGACCCCAACCGAGCTGTTCTACATACGCAGTCATTTTCCGGCGCCTGATCTGGATCGCGCCACTTATCGGTTGCGCATCGATGGTGCGGTCCGGCAGCCACTTGCTTTGAGCTACGACGAGTTGCGGGCAATGCCGTCGGAGACGCGAGTCGCTACGCTGGAGTGCGCAGGCAACAGTCGCGTTTTTCTGGTCCCGCAGGTGCAAGGCGCACAGTGGGAGCTAGGCGCCGTCAGCAATGCGGAATGGACGGGAGTGCCCCTGCGGGTACTGCTCGCGCGTGCCGGACTGGCGGACGATGCCTGCGAGATCGTGCTCGAAGGAGCGGATCGCGGAACACTCAAGGGAGAGCACGTCCCTCCAGGCGCGATCTCCTATGCCTGGAGCGTGCCGCGCAGCAAGGCCCTTCAGCCGGAGGTGCTGATCGCCTACCAGATGAATGGTCGTGATCTTCCGCAGGATCACGGATTTCCGGTGCGCGCAATTGTGCCGGGTCACTACGGAATGGCTTCGGTCAAGTGGCTGACGCGCATCGAGGCAGTGCGCGAGCCGTTTCACGGCTACTGGCAGACATCGGATTACGCCTACTGGGCGTCGATGGGCGGAAAGCCCGTGCGGCGTGCGCTGGGAGAAATGCAACTCAAGTCAGAGATCGCGCGGCCGCGTGTCTACGAAACCTTGCCGCCGAACCGGATCTACACAGTGTCCGGCGCTGCGTGGACGGGCGAGAGCGACGTGATCGAGATTGCGGTGAGTGCTGACGGCGGTAAGACATGGGCCGACGCGGAATTCCTCGACCCAATTCGACGGTATGCATGGCGACGCTGGAAACTGGATTGGCTGACACCGAAGACGCCGGGGCAGTACACACTGCTGGCGCGCGCGAAGGACGCGGGCGGGATGCTGCAGCCTGACGCGCACGACCCGAACTACGGCCCTTATGTGATCGATCACTCTCTCCCGATTCAAATATTCGTGGACGAATATCGGGGATCATGACGGCTTCGGCTCACCGCGCGCCAAAAGCCCGCAATATCCGATCCTGCAGCGGTTTCGTGAAATAGGAAAAGACGGTGCAGTCGCGGCCGTGTTCCTCACGCGCGCGAGGACAAAGCAATCGTCGGGCTCTGTCCGTGACCATGCTCGTACGCGCCAACCCACCTTGGCGATGCGACTGTCATGTGGTTCACTTCAGCTATAAGACGCACGGGAGTTTTGCCGCAACCGGACGATAGGACGCGGGCGGACTTAACGCGGCACTTGTATGGCCGCGAGATCGGCCGTCCGCCGCAGCCTGGAGGATCGCGAGATGCGCGCGCGCTTCGCCCTGAAACTCTGCTTTTTCCTCATCGCAGCCTGCTTCCTTGCGCCAAACACCGCGACGGCGCAAAGCAAACTCAATCCCGGCTATGCGGCGCAAGACTCGCGATACAATCCCTCGGAGCGGGCCGGCCGCGAGATCTGGTTCTTCGCCACCGCGTTCAACGACCGCTTCTTGACCTATTCGTATCCGCAGCGGCTGGGCGCCGCGATCGACTGGTTCAAGATCCTCGGCGCGAAAAACAAGCGCGACCTGTTCCAGGGCTGGGGCATCACGCCCGATCCCGACTGCTGCGTTCCCGGGGACCCGAATTGTCCGGCGCGCACGCTCGATGAGACGTACGGCTTTCAGTACTGCAAGGGCGACGACGAGCTTCTGAAGTTCGTCGGCCGCGAGGGCTACAAAGATCCCGCCTGCGATTTCCAGGACGCGCCGTTCGTGGTCGATCCGGCCAAGCCGCACGGCGCGAGCGACATGCGCCAGAGCCCGTGCGATTTGCGGTTCGGCACCTCGACCGGCGCGCTGGGTTTGCGCAAATTCCCCAATCCCCGCTTCGACGCGGAGAAATGGCGCAAGCTCAACGGCTCGCTCGGGACATGGGACGCGTACGGCAAGTTCCTCTCGGGCGACAAAGAGGATGGAGACTCGCGCACCAACCGGCTGTTCGACGGCCAGATCGAGCCGCCGTTTCGCATTGGCATGGCCTGCGGCGCCTGCCACATCTCCTACGATCCGCTGAAGCCGCCGGCCGATCCGAACAATCCGGCCTGGGACAATATCGACGGCCTCGTCGGCAATCAGTACAGCCGGATCTCGCAGCTGCTCGCCTCGGGCATGTCGCAGCACCTGGTCGAATGGCAGCTGATCGCGCGCACGCGCCCCGGCACGGTCGATACCTCGGCGCTGCCGATGGATACGGTGTCCAACCCCGGCACCATGAACGCGATCTACAATTTCAAGAGCCGGCCGCTGCATGAGCACCGCATCCTGAAATGGCGCAAGGCCTCGCAATGTCCCGGCGGACCGGCTGCGACCTGCTGGTGCGAGCCGGAGAAAGCCGGCAAGTGCTGGGAGCGCAGCGAAAAGACCGAGCGGGTGCAGAATATCCTCAAGGGCGGCGAGGATACGATCGGCGCGGCCGAGGCGATCCAGCGCGTCTACTTCAACATCGGCTCATGCGGCGAGCAGTGCTGGCTCAACCATCTGCCCGACCTGCGCGCGATCGATCCGGCGCAGCGCAACTACGGCCAGACCCCGCTCGACATCGGCCAGTGCCGGCGCGACTGCGCGAGCTTCCGCGCGATCGAGGATCGTCTCGAAGATTTGGCGGCGTTCTTCTTCAACGCGCGCCCGACCGACCTCGCAACGGCGCGCGGCGTGACGCAGCAGCAACTGGAAGGGCAGCTCAATCAGGAGTTCGGCCCTGATGCTGTCGCGCAGGGCCAGCGCATCTTCGCCCGCACCTGCGCGGGATGCCATTCGAGCCAGGACAATGTCTCTGAAGCGACCAACTTCCGCGCCACAGACCCGGCCGACCCGACACGGCGCATCGATTTCTTGAGCAACGAAAAGCCGATCCTCGCAAGCCGCGTCGGCACTCATGCCGGGCGCGCGATGCACTCGAACCACATGAAGACCCGCGTGTGGGACCAATATGCCGCCTTCGACATGCAGGAACGCCCGGCCGATCCCGCCGTGATGGAAGTGATGAAGGGCGGCGGGCGCGGCTACTACCGGCCGCCCTCGCTGCTCAGCGTGTGGGCCTATGCGCCGTTCATGCTCAACAATGCGATGGGTCCGGAAGTGTGCGGCAAGCCGTCGAACCCGGATTTCAATTTCTATTCCTCACCCTATGTCGACGACAACGACAAGCTCGTCGCCAATCCGCCGCCCTGCGTGGCGTTCGATCCGAGCGTGGAGGGGCGCTACCGGCTGTTCCGGGATTCGATCGATCAGCTCCTTAACCCGGCCAAGCGCGGCCGCAAGGTGAACCTCGCCGACAAGGACATCATCATTGACATCGTGTCGAATGTGAAGCTTGGGCCGATCGACATCGACTCATTCTCGCTGAAGCTTCCGCAGGGCTCGCCCGCGATCCTGATCAACAGCTTGCGCTACAAGGACCTGCTGCAGGACCTCGTGCTGGTCAACCGCGATCCGGCGCGGCTTGACCTCAAGTACAGCACCATCCTCACGCCGGCCCGGCTCGCGGCCCTCAAGGACGGGCTGGAGCGGCTGCGCCTCCGGATCGCCTTAACCCGCGGCCAATTCACGCTCGATATCACGCAGCCCAGAGAGCAGGCCGACTTCATCCAGTCGTTCTATTCGAACCTGCTCGGCCGGGTCGAGAACAGCGGCCACACGTTCGGCCAGGACCTGTCGGAGAACGAGAAGAAGGCACTGATCGCCTTCCTGGCAACGCTGTGAGCGGGGAGGAAACCATGACAGCGCCCCGGATCGCCGCCGCCGCCATCGCCACCGTGCTGCTGCTCGGCACAGCACAAGGCGTGCTGGCGCAATCGCGCCCGGACATTCCGTTCGCGCCGATCGAAGACACGACGCTCAAGGATCCCGACAATCCGGCCAAGAAATTCCGCATCGATTTCGCGCGCGTCGAGAGCGAGTTTCCGCTGACGCGCGAGCACCTGATGCGCATTACGCCGGAGAACATCGCTGGCCTGACGCAGGAGGAGATCGATCAGCTCTATGGGCGCCTCACCGCGGGACCGATTCCCGACGGCCAGTACGCCGGCGACCTGTTCTTCTCCCGCGGCGATGCGATCAGTCCCGGCGCCGACCTGCAGACGCGGCTCGAGCAGATCCTCGGCGGCATCCCGGGACGCGTGACGGGTGCCGGAGTTGATGCGCTGGAGAAGATCGGGGGCGAGCTCTGGAAGGGCAAGGTGTTCTTCCGCAACGAGCGCATCCTGCGCAACATGATCGACGACGATCTGGTGATCCGCGCGCTCACCGACCGCCCGCATCCGCCGGACACGAACCCGCCGCAGACGCGGCAAGTCCCCGCCGACACGTTTCTGGGGCGGCGCTTTCGCACCAACACGGTCTGGCTTTTGTTTCCCGCCAAGCTTTATTGCGGGCAAAGCCTGCTCGACGGGCGGCGCGAGTCCGTCATCGTCGACTACAATTATAATGACGAGATCGA
>JAXDOA010000232.1:0-5401 GCA_034669125.1 Hyphomicrobiales bacterium | reverse complement strand
TGGTCGGTGAATTGCGGCCGCTCCGGGTCGCGCCGCTCAAAGCCCATCGAACGGTAGATGCCCTCGACCGAGAGGAACGCGAGCGAATCCGCGCCGATGAAACGGCGCATTTCTTCGACCGTATGCGTCGCGGCGAGCAGCTTGTCCCGCTCCGGCGTGTCGATGCCGTAATAGTCCGGGTGCGTGATCGGCGGCGAGGCGATGCGGAAGTGCACTTCCTTGGCGCCCGCGTCGCGCATCATCTGCACGATCTTGGTCGAGGTCGTGCCGCGCACGATCGAGTCGTCGACCAGCACGATGCGCTTGCCGTTTACCACCGCGCGGTTGGCCGAATGCTTGAGCCGCACGCCGAGCTGGCGGATCTGCTGCGTCGGCTCGATGAAGGTGCGCCCGACATAGTGATTGCGGATGATGCCGAGCTCGTAAGGAATCCCGGATTCCCGCGAGTAGCCGATCGCGGCCGGCACGCCGGAATCCGGCACCGGCACGATGACATCGGCGGCAACGCCCGACTCACGGGCAAGCTGACCGCCCATGGTCTTGCGCACGTCGTAGACGGCGCGGCCGCCGACGATTGAATCCGGCCGCGAGAAATAGATGTATTCGAAGATGCACGGGCGCGGCTGCATGAACGGGAACGGCTTGTGCGAGTGCACGCCCTGTTCGTCGAACACGACGACCTCGCCGTTCTCCACGTCGCGCACATAGCGCGCATTGATGATGTCGAGCGCGCAGGTTTCCGAGGCGAGGATCGGATGGCCGTCGAGGTCGCCGATCACCAGCGGGCGGATGCCGAGCGGGTCGCGCGCGCCGATCAGCTTCTTGTTGGTGAGCGCCACCCACGAGTATGCGCCTTCGAGCTGGCGCAGCCCGTCGATGAAGCGGTCGATGAAGCGATTGCGCTGCGAGCGCGCGACGAGATGAAGGATCACCTCCGAGTCGCTGGTCGACTGCATGATGGCGCCGTCGCGCACCAATTGCTTGCGCAGGGTCAGGCCGTTGGTGAGATTTCCGTTGTGGGCGGCCGCAAAGCCGCCACCATCCAGTTCGCAGAACAGCGGCTGAACGTTGCGCAGGATGGTCTCGCCCGTGGTCGAGTAGCGGTTGTGGCCGATGGCCGCGTTGCCGGGCAGCTTGGCGATCACCTCGGGACGGGAAAACGTGTCGCCGACCAGCCCCATGCGCCGCTCGGAATGGAAGCGCTTGCCGTCGAAGGTCACGATGCCGGCGGCTTCCTGGCCGCGGTGCTGCAGCGCGTGCAGGCCGAGCGCCGTGATCGCGGCCGCGTCGGGATGCCCGAAAATGCCGAATACGCCGCATTCCTCATGCAGGCGGTCGTCTTCGAGATCGATGTGGCTTGGGTCGAGGCCGTCAGGTTGATCCATCATCTCGCCTTTCGGGCCCCGGCTGGGGTTAGGGTTTCGGCGCAGCATCGACAAGGCGGCCCGCGGGCGGTCCAAGGCTGGAACGGCCCCCGGTCGGCGTATCCGGCGGATCCTGGTCTTCCGGCTTGTTCCGCTTCAACCGCTTCAAAATGGTGCTTTCGGGGTCGTCCGGCAACATCGACATCAGCGTATCGCCGGTCTTCTTGAGGACCACGAGGGACTTCGCGCTCTTGACCCACTCGGGCTGGCTGCGATCAGGCACGAGCCAGGCAAAGAACAGGTACGCCACCACCACGATCACGAGGCCACGTCCGAGGCCGAACACGAAACCGAGCGTGCGGTCGAGCGCGCCGACCCTCGAGTCGAGGATCATGTCGGAGATCTTGATGGTCACGATCGACACGATCAGCAGCGTTCCGAGAAACACGCCGCCGATGGTCACCGCCGAGGCCACGACGTCATTAGAAAAGTATTGCAGAACAATGGGTTTGAGCCGCGGATACGAGTAAAGCGTGAGCAGAGCGGCGGCGGCCCACGAGGCGATCGACAGCACCTCGCGCATGAACCCGCGTACCATCGCGAGCAGCGCCGAGATCAACATCACCACCAGCAGAATCACATCGAGCAACGTGATCGGCATCGACTGCTCTTGAGGCCCGCCCGCACGGCTTGGCGCGGCCCGAAACCGGCGGAATCGGGGAGGTGCGCAAGCGCGGCCCGTGTATAGCGGGCAGGATTGGCCGCGTCACCCGTCTTGTCGGGCGAGACGCACCGGTGCTTTGGCGCGTTTGCTGTTCGCCGCGATGTCGGCCACGAGGTCGGTCAGATTTCCGATGGTGCTCAGCGAGAGGCCGGAATCGGCCCCGGTTTCCCGGGCGTCCGGGGCGTCCGGGGCGAACGCGCGCGTGAAGCCGAGCTTGGCGGCTTCCTTCAGCCGCGCCGCGGTTTGCGCCACCGGGCGCACCGCGCCCGACAACGATATTTCGCCGAAATAGACCGCCTCGGGCGGCAGCGAAGCTCCCGCAAGTGAGGACACCAGCGCTGCGGCGGCGGCCAGGTCGGCCGCGGGTTCCTGGATGCGCAAGCCGCCCGCCACGTTGAGATAGACGTCATGTCCGCCGAGTTTCACGCCGCAATGCGCTTCCAGCACCGCGAGCACCATCGAGAGCCTGCTCGAATCCCAGCCGACCACCGAGCGCCGGGGTGTCCCCAACGATGTGGGCGCAACCAGCGCCTGGATTTCTACGAGCAGCGGACGCGTGCCCTCGATGCCGGCGAACACGACCGTGCCGGGACTGCCGAGATCGCGCTCGGAGAGAAACAGCTCGGACGGGTTCGGCACTTCGCGCAGGCCCGCGCCGGTCATTTCGAATACGCCGATCTCGTCGGTCGGGCCGAATCTATTCTTGACCGCGCGCAGGATGCGGAACTGATGCGCGCCGTCGCCCTCGAACGAGAGCACCGCATCGACCATGTGCTCGACAACACGCGGACCCGCGATCTGCCCGTCCTTGGTGACGTGGCCGACGAGAATGACGGCCGCGCCCGAGCGCTTGGCGAAGCGGATCAGCGCCTGCGCCGAGCCGCGCACCTGCGTCACCGTGCCGGGCGCCGATTCAACCGCGTCGGTCCACATGGTCTGGATCGAGTCGACCACGATCAGCCGCGGCGTCTTGCCCTGGCTCATCGTCGCGATGATGTCCTCGACGGAGGTTTCCGCCGCAAGCTCGACCGGCGCCTTGCCGAGGCCGAGGCGCTCGGCGCGCAGCCGCACCTGCGCCACCGCTTCTTCGCCGGAAATGTACACGGCGCGATGGCCGGTCTGCGCCAGCGCGGCGGCGGCCTGGATCAGCAAAGTCGATTTGCCGATCCCGGGATCGCCGGCCATCAGCAGCACCGAGCCGCGCACGAAACCGCCGCCGGTGACGCGGTCGAGCTCGGGGACGCCGGAGGGTAGCCGAGGGGCCTCATGGGTTTCGCCCGTCAGTGGTTCGAGCGCGAACACTCGGCCTTTGCGCGCGGAGCGGCCGGGAATCGCCCGGTCGGCCGCGGCCCCTTCCTCGGCGATCGAGTTCCAATCGCCGCAGGATTCGCATTTGCCCTGCCAGCGCCCGTAAACGGCACCGCAATTCTGGCAGATGAAGGACGGCGCGTTCTTGGCCATGCGCTCGCTATGCCGGTGAAAGCCCGCAAACCCTAGCATTTCGACGAGAACAATACAAGAACATACAGCCGAGACAGCTGTTCAGGTGCGATAAACCCGCCGATAGCGCCGCCCGAGGCTGGTCAGCACCTCATAGCCGATGGTGCGGGCGCGCTCCGCCAACTCATCGACGCCGATCTCCGGCCCGAGCAGCGTGACTAGATCGCCGCGCTTCGCTTGACCTTCCGGCACATCGGTTACGTCAATCGCGATCAGGTCCATCGAAACCCGCCCCGCCATGGGACAACGCTGACCGGCGACGATCGCCTCCGCGCCCGGCCGCGCATCGCTCGCGCTTGCCGCGCGCAGAAAACCGTCCGCGTATCCGACCGACACGATCGCAAGGCGGGTGGCGCGTTTCGCGGTCCAGGTCGCGCTGTAGCCGACGGTTGCGCCTTGCTCGACCGAACGAAGCTGCACGATGCGCCCCTGCAAGGTCACGACCGATTGCATCGGGTTCGGCTTTCCGGGCGTCGGGTTGGCGCCGTAAAGCGCAACGCCCGGGCGCACCAGATCGTGATGCGCATCGCTTCCGAGGAATATGCCGGAGGAATTGGCCAGCGAGCCCGCAATGCCCGGAAACAATGTGCGCAGTTCGCGAAAGCGCTCGATCTGGATCGCGTTGAGCGGGTGATCTTCCTCCGAGCACGCGAAGTGGCTCATCACGAGCGCGATGCCGTGATGGTTGCCGAGCCGTGCGGCTTCATCGCGCGAAAGGCCGAGCCGGTTCATGCCTGTGTCGATGTGCAGCGCCGCGGCGCCGCGCCATCCGCTCGCGGTTCGGAACGCGCGCCACTCGTCGAATTCGGCACTGCTGCCGATCACCGGCCGAACGTTGGCGTCCGCATAGGCCGGCGCGGTGCCCGGTAGAATGCCGTTGAGAACGTAGATGGCCGCTTTTGGAGCAATGGCCCGCGCGCGGCGCGCCTCGGCAAGGTTCGCGACAAAGAACGTCTCGCATCCGGCTTTTGCCAGCGCACCCGCGACCTGTTCGATGCCGCAGCCGTAGCCGTCCGCCTTGATCACCGCGGCGCAGGCCGCCGGCGCGGCACGCCGCCCAAGTGCGCGCCAGTTTGCGACGATCGCCGCAAGATCGATCGTGAGGATGCCGCCGGCCTCGGATTCATCCGGCCCGCTCGCGTCTGTCATGGCGGCATCATCGGGCGCGGCAACGCCGCGAACAAGCCCAGAGCATGATCCCGAAAAGTGGGAACCGGTTTTCGGACAAGATCATGCTCAAACAAAAAACTGATCTGATTCAATCCAATCGGATCATGGTCTAATGCCGCTCGGGCAATCGTCCGGCATCCGCCAGATCGGAGAACCGCGTCACGTTCGCCTCGAAGTGCAACTGGATCGTGCCCGTGGGGCCATGGCGCTGCTTGCCGATGATGACCTCGGCCTTGCCGTGCACCAACTCCATCTCGGCCATCCACTTGAAGTGCTCCTCGGTGCCCATCCGAGGCTCCTTGTTCTTCAGGTAATACTCCTCGCGGAACACGAACAGCACCACGTCGGCATCCTGCTCGATCGAGCCGGATTCACGCAGGTCGGAAAGTTGCGGGTGCTTGTCGTCGCGGCTTTCGACTTGCCGCGAGAGCTGCGACAGCGCCAGAATCGGAACGTTAAGCTCCTTCGCCAAGGCCTTGAGTCCTGTGGTGATCTCGGTCACCTCCTGCACGCGGCCTTCCTGCGCGCGGCGGCTCGATCCGGAGAGGAGCTGGATGTAATCGAGGACCAGCAGGTCGAGCCCGCGCTGGCGCTTGAGCCTGCGCGCGCGCGCGGTGAGTTGCGCGATCGAGATGCCGCCGGT